>JBAZPA010000161.1:0-3665 GCA_041648435.1 archaeon | reverse complement strand
CAATGTCGGACAATTCATCAGGTTATCGGAAAGTGGTTCAACTCGGAAATATGAACCACTGCAATTCCTATACTCTAAAAGGTCTTCCCGATGGTAAATATTACTGGAGTGTGCAGGCGATTGATAACGCATTCGCAGGTTCATCATGGGCTACTGAAAAGAGTTTTACGATAGATACAACTCCGCCTGCCGCTCCCCAGAACCTCACCGCCACCTCTGGCAATCAGCAGGTTACACTTTGCTGGCAGAAGAACACCGAGGCTGATTTTCTACGTTATCGCGTATACGGCGGAACGAGCGCGAATCCGACGACGAAGATTGACTCGACGACCGGTGGAATTCTGGATACGGTCAAGGTCGTAACCGGATTGACGAACGGGACGACATATTATTTCCGTGTAACTGCGGTAGACTTGGTTGGAAACGAGAGCGGATTCTCGAATGAAGTCAGCGCGACGCCAACGGAGCAATTCACCGAGCAGACGGGAATCAGTCTAACGGGAGTTGGGATTAGTTCCGTTGCTTGGGGCGATTATGACAACGACGGCGATCTCGATATCTTGCTCACCGGAGACTCAGTATCTGGTCGTGTTTCTAAGATTTACCGCAATAACGGTGACAACACATTCTCCGAGCAGACGGGAATCAGTCTAACGGGAGTTTATGCAAGCTCCGTTGCTTGGGGCGATTATGACAACGATGGCGATCTCGATATCTTGCTCACCGGAGACTCAGTATCTGGTCGTGTTTCTAAGATTTACTGCAATAACGGTGACAACTCATTCACGGAGCAGACGGGAATCAGTATAACGGGAGTCTACAGAAGTTCCGTTGCCTGGGGAGATTATGACAACGATGGCGATCTCGATATCTTACTAACAGGTGTTGATAACAATTCTAATTTTGTTTCTAAGATTTACAGCAATAACTGTGACATCTCATTTATGGAACAGATAGGCATCAGTTTACCAGGAGTCTACAGAAGTTCCGCAGCTTGGGGAGATTATGACAACGACGGCGATCTCGATATATTGCTCACGGGAAGTTGTGGCGGCCCCTATGTTTCCAAGATTTACCGCAATAACGGCAATAATTCCTTCACAGAGCAAACGGGAATCAGTATGACGGGAGTTGGTGTAAGTTCCGTTGCCTGGGGAGATTATGACAACGATGGCGACCTCGATATCTTACTCACAGGAGATTCAGAAACTGGTCGTGTTTCTAAGATTTACCGCAATAACGGTGACAACACATTCTCCGAGCAGACGGGAATCAGTCTAACGGGAGTTAATAACAGTTCCGTTGCCTGGGGCGATTACGATAACGACGGCGATCTCGATATATTGCTTACAGGATATAATTATAGCTCTAATCCTATATCCAAGATTTACCGCAATAACGGTGACAACTCATTCGCTGAGCAGACGGGAATCAGTTTAACGGGAGTTGATCACAGTTCCGTTGCCTGGGGCGATTATGATAACGATGGTGATCTCGATATCTTACTTACGGGGTACAACGGTAATGATCGGATTTCCAAGATTTACAGCAATAACAACCTCACGCCGAATTCAGTCCCATCTACGCCATCGGAATTGACGGCTTCAGTGAAAGGTTCAAATGTTACTTTCACTTGGAATAAATCCAGTGATCCTGAAACACCTCAGAACGGACTGACCTATAATCTTTACGTCAGCACGACTCCGGGTGGTTGTCAGGTGAAATCGCCAATGTCGGACAATTCATCAGGTTATCGGAAAGTGGTTCAACTCGGAAATATGAACCACTGCAATTCCTATACTCTAAAAGGTCTTCCCGATGGTAAATATTACTGGAGTGTGCAGGCGATTGATAATGCTTTTGCAGGAAGCGCTTTTGCGCCGGTTGACAGTTTTGTAATTTTACCTCCGGTTCCTACCATCACTTCATTTTCACCCACATCAGGTCCTGTTGGTACAACCGTGACAATAACTGGTACGAACTTTAGTCCAATAACTGCAAACAATATCGTGTACTTTGGCGCTGTACGAGCGACTGTCACGACAGCAAATCCTACTTCACTCACTGTGACAATTCCAGCCGGAGCAACTTACCAACCAATTTCTGTTTCCGATACTACAACTTATCTGATAGCGTACTCTGCCAAGCCGTTTATCGTAACATTCGAAGGTTGTGGTAACATTACACCAACCAGTTTTTCTCCTAAAGTGGATTTTCCTTTAGTTGACAGTCCTCGTGACATTACAATAAATGATTTCGACGGTGATGGAAGGCCTGATCTGTGTATCACGAACTACGGAGGAAATGCCATATCTGTATATCGGAATACGAGTGCTGGTGACTTCATTACTGATAATTCATTTGCTCCTATAGTAAATTTTACAACAAGTCTGCATCCATTAGGTATTATAGGGGGGGATTTAAATGGCGACGGTAAGATTGATCTGGTCGTAGCCAATCATGAAAGTGGTACATTCTCTGTATTTAAAAATATATGGTCAAACGGTGCAATTATAGATAGTTCATTTGCATGTAAAATTGATTTTTTAACAGGCACCGAACCGAGTGATGTAGGAACAGGTGATTTAGACGGCGATGGAAAACTTGACTTGGTTGTAACGAATTCACATAATAATACAGTTTCAGTATTTCAAAATACTTGCTCCAGTGGTACAGTGACCAGTAACTCATTTATCAGTAGGGTGGATTTTGCGACTGGTGGCGCTCCCATCGGCGTAGCTATAAGTGATTTGGATGGAGACGGTAAATCTGATTTGGTTGTGGCAAATTCAGTGAGCGGTACAATATCTGTATTTCGGAATATTAGCTCTATAGGCTCAATCAATAGTGGTTCATTTGTTTCTAAAATTGATTTTACTACAGGTGCTTCTCCCTATCATATTGCTATAGGTGATTTAGATGGAGACAACAAACCGGAAATTGTGACCACGAATTATAACAACGGTACAATTTCTGTACTTCAAAATAACTGTGTCATTGGATCTATTAATAGTGGCTCATTTACCGCTAAAGTTGATTTTGAAACAGGTACTGGCCCTTACGACATTGCGATAAGCGATTTGGATGGTGATGGCAAACTTGATCTGATTGCAACAATGGCTGTTAGTAATACTGTGTCCATATTTCGCAATACTAGCATTTATGGAAGTATTACTAATGGCTCTTTTTCGAGCAGAGTGGATTTTGCTGCAGGTACAAATCCTTATGGAATTGCTATAGGTGATTTAGATGGAGATAGTAAACCTGATATAATCGTAGCTAATAACAGCAGTAATACAATTTCTGCATATCGTAACTGTATTGCTGGTATTCTGCCTACAACACCCCAAAGTCTTACCGCAACTCCCGGCAACCAGCAAGTTACTCTCAGTTGGCAGAAAAACACCGAATCCGACTTTCTCCGCTACCGAATCTACGGCGGAACAAGCACCAATCCGACGACGAAGATTGACTCGACGACTGGCGGAATTCTGGATACGGTAAAAGTCATCACCGGGCTGACAAACGGAACGAATTACGGCTCTTCTGGAATAAGTGTGGACTATGTCTAAATAATCTGATATATTTCACCTTTAAAAATGATTAAGGAGGAGAGTCATGAAAGAGAAAGAGATACTAAAAGAATTGATAGCCATACCTCAATA
>JBAZPA010000160.1:0-3686 GCA_041648435.1 archaeon | reverse complement strand
TGAAGCATGGCAAAAGCACCGAAATAATAAGAATGCAAAAATAAATTGGCAGTTTACTTCAAAAGATGCACGGATTAAACTTAGGAGACTTTATCCGACATTACAAGGATGACACGACACTAGTTGTTTTAGATCTTCTTTCCTGATTCCATAAAAGGCTTGATTTCGATCATGTATTTTCGAATAACGGATATAAATCCGACAGATACCATCACCTATTTCGTACAGTGATAGACTGTTAGATAGTTTGCTTAATTTCCCGAATTTGTTTCCTAACTGCTTAAGGAATTCAATTTTCGTCAAGTTTGGCATTCTGATTACTTCCCCTTTTTGTAATAAAGTTGTGATATCTTAATAGGTACCTTGTTGTTCGGATTATAAGGCGGAGACGTCACGATTAATTGCATTGATTCATCTGGTATTTCTTTGAGCAGATCAATACAATCGCCCGGAAATACTACAATCTCATCCGAAGGGGAAAACTGGGGTGCAATTTTAACATTCTCAAACACGGACATATAATAACAACAGTTGGCTTATTAACCAATATCAATTTTCATGAAATTCAGCGGTGTAAACCAGTCCCCCTGGAATTTAGTCAATCCACCAAAGGCGGATAGTCTCACTACCCAATCACCCAAGCAACTCCACCGCCACGACCGGATCGATCCGGTAGCGGCATCCGGTTCCCTGAAAAAAGCGATATGTTTCGATGAGGTGAATGGCAAGCGGCGTCAGAACAAGTTGCCGCCCGGTTTGCGTTTCGGTGATCGTGATCTCTCCTTTTTCAAAGACGCCGTCCCCAGGAAACGGCGATGGAATCCGCCCCATCGATTCGTAATAGACGGCGGTGACGCCGGGACGAAGTTCGATCTCGACGCCGAACGCATTTCCGGCTTTTTGGTAAGCAGATTTTAGCAGTTCGATCAACTCCCGGAGTTCGATTCCCCGCTCTTTCATCGTCTGCGCGTCGGCGGCGACGATCTCTTCCGGCGACCGGTTATCGTTGCCGAGAAATCCTTCAGCTGAAAATTTCGACGCAAGAAGGTTCGTCTTCACTGTTTCATCATTTATCGGATTCGTCATGGTTTGCCTCCGATTCGTTTTAAGCGAATTTGTCATAATAGATTTTGTCTTTCGGCATACCGCCGCGCGTCAGAACGTTCAGGCAGGAATCGATCATGCCCGGCGAGCCGCAGAGATAGGCTTCGTGTTTCGAACAATCGGGAAAATGCCTCGCGACGACGTCGGTAATCAGCCCGCGCTCGCCTTTCCAGCCCGAATCCTCCGGTTCGTTCGACAACGCCGGGATGAACCGGAACCACGGATTTTCCCGCCGGAAGCGGTTTAACTTGTCCGTATAAAACAGGTCGGCTTGCGTTCTCGCGCCGAAGAAGTATGCAACATCCCGCCGGATTTTCTTTTCCGCCATATCGCGCAGGATGCTGTGAAACGGCGCCATGCCGCTTCCGCCCGCGATAAATATTGCCGGCGCCGACGATTCGGACAGATGGAAATCGCCGTACGGACCGGTGAGGTTGATCTTTTGTCCGACCTGAAGATGTTGAAAAACCCACGTCGAGCAGATGCCGCTCGGGACGAGCCGGATGTTGAGTTCGATATGATTCTTGTCTGATGGCGGCGAAGCGATCGAGTAAGCGCGGATCGACGACTCGCGCCTATCGTACATCGGCGACCGGAATTGAACATATTGACCGGAAACAAACGCTATTTCCTCCGGATTCACGAGCCGGATGCGCAAGCCGACAATGTCCGACGTCAGCGGCGATTTCTCCTCCAGAATCCCGGAAAAACGTTTGGCTTTGAGCGTTGACACTGGAAGTTCGATCTTCAGATCGGATTCGACCCGAATCTGGCAAGAGAGCCGGACATGATCGAGCCGATCGGTTTCCGAAATGAGCGACCGTTCCGAATCCGTAAAATCGGGCGCGCCTTCGGTAATTTTGACGCGGCAGAAACCGCATCGACCGTTGCCGCCACACGCGGATGGCACGAGAATACCGTTTTTAAACAGAATTGACAGAAGTGAATCGCCCGCCGGAGCGGAAAGCGTCCGTTCGCCGTTATTAACTTGGATACTGTGCTTCTTACTTTCCAAACAACACCTTTTTGATTTGCTGAAAATATAGTCAGAAAGCGATAACCGCGCAACGACGAACTGTTGTGCTTCGGCGATGTGATTTCGGGAGAAGTTATTGAGAAGTTTTACCGTTGTCTATTTCGGTGATGAGCCGGTTGAGTTCGGCGATGCGGTTTTGGTCGGATTCCCAGAGGATCATTTCTTCGTGAACGCGCAGTTTCAGCTCTTTTTGCCGGCTGAACACGCGCTGGAATTCGTCCTGTCTTCCCGGCAGATAGATTTCCGATCCCGCGAAAATGTTATCGATGTCGGCGATTTCGGTTTCGATGGAGAGAATATCTTCTTCGCGCTTCGCCGCTTTGCCTTCGAACCGTGAGAGTTCTTTGGTGAATTGCCGCCGTTCCTGCGTGTTCGGTTTGACTCTTTTTTCGTCTGTCTTTTCAACGGCAGTGGCGACTTTGGTCGTGGAAACGATATTACGGTTGAGGTGATCGGTTCCTTTTCTGGCGAGAAAATCGCGATAGTCGCTCTCGAAAAAAGTGAATCCGTCATGCCTCAGTTCGAGGATCGCGGTTGCGGTTTTCTCGACGAAATGCCGGTCATGGCTGACGAAGACGACGGTGCCGGGAAATTTCACCAGCGCCTGCCAGAGCGCCTCGATCGCTTCCAGATCGAGATGGTTCGTCGGTTCGTCGAGGAGAAGAACGTTGTTCTGTTCCAGCATCAGGCGGGCAAAAATGAGCCGCGCGGATTCGCCGCCGCTGAGCGTTTCACTGCGCTTATAAACATCGTCGCCGCTGAAGAGCGCTTTCCCCAGGATGCCGCGGATGTTGCTGACGAATTCAGTCGGCGCAAAACCGTACAGCCATTCGTATGGATTCGTGCCGGACGGGATGAGTTCTTTATGATTCTGCGCAAAGTAGCCGATCGAGACTTCGTGTCCCCATTCGACGCGCCCCGAATCGTGTTTCAGATGACCACCGAGAATTTTGATCAGCGTCGATTTGCCGACGCCGTTCGGGCCGATGACGGCGATGCGGTTACTGCGTCCAAGATAGAACGAGACGTTTTTCAGGACGTGATTCTCGTCGAAACTTTTATTCAGATCGGACACGATCAGCACCTGCTTGCCCGACGGGCGTTTCTGTACGAACTGAAAAACCGGCGAGATGCGTGACGAGCGGACAATGACGATATCTTCCATGCGGTCTAACTGTTTTTTCCGGCTGATCGCCTGACGCGCTTTCGTCGCCTTCGCCCGGAAATGCTCGTAAAACGCCTGCAACTCTTCCTGCTTTTTTTCCTGCCGCGCGATTTCCTGCTCGCGCTGGCGGATTTCCAGTTCTTTCGCTTCGGTGAACTGAACGTAATTTCCCTTGTACATCTTGATCGACTCATAATCGATGTCCAAAATGTGCGTCGAAATCTGATTCAGAAAGTGATAATCGTGCGAGACAACGACCACGACGCCGGTATATTCGACCAAATAATCGCCAAGCCATGCGATGGAAACGATGTCTAAGTGATTGTTCGGTTCGTCGAACAGCAGAACGTCCGGCTTACCGAAAAGGCATTGCGCCAGCAG
>JBAZPA010000159.1:0-3725 GCA_041648435.1 archaeon | reverse complement strand
ATCAATCACCAGCATCTGACTATTATGGTAAAAACGATTCAGGCTGAAATAGAGAAACGATAGAAAAAGAATGGGAACCTCACCAATATTTAAAAATAAATTTCAACTAACTTTTGGATATGTCCCTGCCCGATAACAGTGTCGAATACGTTTATAGTCGCCATGTATTGGAACATGTTCAACTTCTACTTCCGCTAATTCGTGAGATTCACAGAATTACTAAAAGCGCGGGATTAGTAGAAATTATTGTACCTCATTTCTCAAATGTGTATGGCTATTCCGATCCAACTCATGTCCGTTTCTTTGGTTTGTTTTCAATGTATTATTTCGTGTCTCCCGAGAATCAACCCGATTTGCGCAAAGTGCCCTCTTTCTACACTGAGGTGAGGTTCATCGTTGATTCAATCGAACTACAATTCTATCGGTCCGGTTTAATCGATAGGTTTTTCGCCGGTATTTTTTCAAAAGTTATAAACCGAAACATTTATTGGCAAAACTTCTATGAAAGAAGATTGTCCAATATTTTCCATGCCTGGCAAATACGATATCTGATGCGACCGATTAAATAAAAAAATGCGATGGACTTTGTCTTAGATAGACAGATTCATTCAGGGTTATATAAATTACCCAAAAAGTACTTATCAGCCATCACGAAGAATTAGTGAGTGTGGATTATGACGACACAAGATTCTTAAGCAGTCCAGACAATTTCTCCGCTACGACCTCGACTGTATAATGCTGCTCAACAAACGCTCTTCCTGCTTTGCCCATTTGTCGGCGAAGAGCCTTATCATCGAGCAGTTTAATCAGACTGTCGGCAAATTCGCGATCCGATCTTACTGCAAATCCAGTCGTATTTCCATCGGCGACTTCAATATTCATTCCTACGGCAGACGCGACGAAGGGCACTTCGGCGGACATATACTGCAGAAGCTTGTAAGCACACTTTCCATTGGTCCAGGGGTCATCGCTGAGCGGCATGAGTCCAACGTCAAAATGGGCAATTTCTAAATCCTGTTGCTCAAGACTCCAGACAATGTGATGACAGGTCATGGTGGCCATTGAACAGGGAGTATCGGAAATAATGCGCAATTCAAAGGGATGGACTGCCGCCACCCGGGCTAAGATGCTTTCAATAGAAAGAATATATTTCATTGTCGTGCGGCTTCCTAACCATCCTACAACTGGTTTTGGATTTTCAGGAAAATTATTTCTACTCGGAAGTTGAGTCAGGGAAACTGATGAAGGAAGAACTGCAACATTGGGATTAAATTTTCGGGCAATATTTCCCAGATAAGCGTTGCCCGCCAGTACCAGGTCAACGTTTCTGACCGTTCGTTTAAATCTTCGTTGCCGGGATTTACTGATCCATCTTTTTGCGGCATTATCAAATCCGAATGCATCCCGAACAAAAACGGCATCATCGAAATCATATACTAAAACCTTACTCGATCGTCTTAACAAAAAATAACTCAGTGGTGACAATAATTTTTTTTGAAGAACAACGACGCCATAATCCGAAATCTTTTGAAATAATTGCCTGCGTTCCCGAAATGAGTTAGGTAAAATTTGCAGTTCCACCTGAATTCCATGATGAGCCAAGGGCTCAATAAGGTTTGCAACACGTACCCGTGTGCTTGGCATTTTTGAGGACCGCCCAATAAATAGTACCCGAATCATCCGTAATTCTTTTGTCTTCCTGTTGTTAAACGGTTATGTGTGGTGAAGGAGGTAGATTATTTTCTCTATTTTTTACCTTGATTAAAATTTGCCAGCCCTTATTCAGATTATTTTCAACTTTTCTGAGTGTGATTGTTACAGACATAGTCGTAAATTGCTTTAGCAGCCCGACGAGAAGCGGGTTCATTACTTTTATCAATATAGGATGTAATCCGATCTCTCTGGATGTCCAGATAATCCCCACTTTTAATGGCCTTTTGTAATTTATCACCAAGCTGGGAGATATCTTCAACGACCGGACCGTAATCCCAGTGACGGTAATTGACATTTCCTTTCCAGTCAATGCCCTGCGCATTCAGGAAGACGCACGGGCGCGGCCGGATGGCGATCCATTCATAGATCAGGCTGGAAACATCTCCCAGAAACAGATCGGCGATCCGAACATAGGACGAATCGACACTACGCCGGCTCCCGAAATCGACCACGATCCGGCGTTTATCTCCGGAACCAATGTTGGTCTTATACCGGAACTTGAAACTCCAATGTTTGATCTGAATATGAGGGGCAAAGATCAGGTTATATGCGGTCTGCCGGCTGAAATATTCCAACACAGCCTCTCCCCATTGCTGATATGAACTGATCTTCGGATTCCAGTGCGGAGTATAAAGCACGATCGGCTTGTCTTCACCGAACAATTCCTTCTTCAGATTATTCACGTCGATTTTATAGTCTAATTTCGGCCAGCCGACGACGCGGGTTTTATCAATGGTCGTTACATTTTCAGCGATGAGTCTCTGCTGATGATAAATTCCCGGCAAAAGCAGTAAATCGAATGTACCCATCGTTTTACTGAAACCGTATTTGCCGTCGCCGCATCCATGATATTGATAAATGATTTTTGGACATTCGATTTTAAACCGCTGGCACAATTTAACCGTCGCGTGCGAAGTAGTTACGATCGCCTTCGCGCCCCATAGTAATTTGGCGACTCTGGACGTAGTGTTGCAAGGTGACGGATATGACTTCTTCTTGAAGTTCAGATATTTGAAGCGGAAAGGTAGTGGAATCTCGACGATTTCACAATTCGTGACAGAATTGGCATCAATCAATCCCTGCATGATTTCGGAATATTCTCGGCAACAGGTGACGCAGACTGTTCGATATTTACTGTGGAGTTTGGCGAATTCTATTACGGTTTCCGCAGTGTGATACAAATGGTGCAAACCATTTAAATATAGAAAAACAATATAGTTATCAATCATTTAGCATTACTCAGTCTGACAATACACTTTCCAGAAAGAAATTTATCACAAATTTCAGAGATAACAAGGAATGTCTGATACAGTGTGTCTGATACAGGGAAATGGTAATTTTTCTTACGGATACGCGCCATGCACCCTGTGGGGGAATTTTCCAGCGCCTGCCGGCTTTTTCAGATATAATTCTGAGATATTTGCCTGTGAAAATTTTGAAAAAGCCGTATATTTATTCCAGTTGTTGAAATGAACTGACACGAATGATGAATTGAAAATGAGCGGGAATTTTCGTCGGGAAAACGATTCCCAAGACCCGGAATCTATTTGAGGTAAACATGGAAACAGGATTGTTCGGCGCCCTCATCGGCATCACTTGGAAACAGATCGTCATGATGCTTGTCGGCGCGACATTGATCTATCTTGCCGTTAAAAAGAACTATGAACCGACGCTTCTGTTACCGATGGGATTTGGCGCGATTTTGGCCAATATTCCCTTTTCCTCGGCGGTTGGCGAACATGGAATCATGACCTTTTTATACAACGTCGGCATTTCCAACGAAGCCTTTCCTCTTTTAATTTTCATCGCCATTGGTGCGATGATCGACTTCTCGCCCTTATTGAAGAATCCCGTCTTGTTGTTGTTCGGAGCGGCGGCGCAGTTCGGTATTTTCTTTACGATGATGGCGGCGACTCTGCTCGGTTTCGATCTGAAGGAAGCCGCCTCTATCGGGATCATCGGAGCGGCTGACGGCCCGACATCGATCTATGTTGCCAACAAGTTCGCGCCGG
>JBAZPA010000158.1:0-3737 GCA_041648435.1 archaeon | reverse complement strand
CCACGAATCCCGACAGCGCGCGCACACGCCCAATGTATCCGGTCTTCGCGAAGATATGTCCTTTGGCGGGAGAATTTTTCCATCTCGAATCCAGCGTTCCATCGACGCCGGCGATCGGAAGCGAATCGAAAAACACTTTCGCATTCTTTCCCTGCTTCATCGCTTTGAGAACGGCAACGGTTTGAACCGGCGTGACAAGATTATGCCGCGAAAGTCCCGAGCCATCAACGATGAAAATCCCTCTCGGCTCGATTCCGATTGTCTTAAACCATTCTTCTTCGGCGACAATTCCGGAATCAGACCTTCCGCTATGTTTCATTTCAATCCCCAGCGTCTTCTGTAGTGTCTCGGCATAAAAATTCTGACTTACTTTGTTCACGGTTTTGACAATGTCGGACATCTTTGGGGAATCATTCACGACCAGACTGGTCATTTGAGAATAATCGGGATTCTGCAACGGCAAATCGTCGATGTCCGCGATGGAATTGACCGCGATCCCCTTTTTCTCTAAAACGGATCTGAATGTAGCCAGAAAGAATTTCGTCGGATTATCGACCGTTACCCAATCAGTTACCGTGTCCGAATCGATGCTGATCGTTCCGAAGATCCGGACATTCTCGGAATTCGGTGTGCGATAAAAATCGTACGATGCCGCCGAATCCTTCGGGACGGTGATGATTTCATTGACGATCCGAATATAATCCGGCTCGGGAATGATGACGATCTGCGCTGTATCGCCAACATTTTTCCCGGGAATAACCAGCAAGTCCATGCAATTATCGTTGAAAGACAAACCGGATGTCACCGCGCCGTAATAGTACGCCAGATCGTCCCACGCCCAGCCGTAACCAAGCCCGTTGTCATCGAAAATATTATCGTCGCCGATGATACAGCCGTCGATCTTCCGGATGCCCGTCTCTTTCAGCGCATCCGCCCAGAGTTCAAACCGCTCGGTGATCTTCCCGCCGTTATATCGCCCGGAGATCGTCGGATCGCCCGAACCTTTGATGTATAGATTTCCTTTTAACACCGAATCGATGAACGTTCCGTCGTGATAGATCTCCGTCCTGTATCGGTAATCCGCGCCGAGCAGAGTCAACGCCGACGACGTGGTAAACAGTTTCATGTTGCTCGCGGGCATCAATAATTTGTGCGCGTTCCGCGAATAGATCACTTCGCCGGTCTGTAAATCTTCGATGTGAATGCCAAAGAATGCCGGCCGGAAAGAGGAATCGGCGATCATCCCGTCCACCTGATTGCGGAACTGCCGCAAGGCGCGACTCGATGTCTCATAGCGAACTACCGCGTCGTTATCCAGGATCTTCGGCGGACGCAGAACGGCGCAACCGCTGAGACCGAGAACCATCAATAAACCGAAACAAACAAATTTCCTGACCGACATAACCACTCCATTCAACTTTCAATCCCGAATAGTATCGGGACAAATTTAATCTTCTGAGCGGGCAAAGAGAACAGCAAAGATGACACACTACGGAGAACACTGAGAGCACAGAGAAAGATGATGAAATATAGTTAAAAGTAACCTAGCATTGCTGAAGGCAGAATGTGCGATATTCTATGATTAATATCGAGGTTACCGTTATTAGTTGCCATTTTCATTTAATTGGGTTTATGAGTCTTAATATAATCTGATAAAAGTTTTACTATGGCATCAGTCGAATAGACGACAGCAAGTCCTGAATTCTCCTCGAAAATAACGCGTGGCCTGCGCGTCTGTAAACTAATTGCAACATCAGAATAAGGAAGAAAAGCGCTATCAATACCAACAAGATAACCGACGGTACCTTCACCCAAAGCTCCTTTTCGATAATCAAAGATCGATGGTTTCATAAAGACTGGACCACCACTATTACCTGGAAAGATATTTGAGTCAATAAGATAATTCCCCTCAATTTCCTTCAATGCTATAATTCCATAACGATAAACAGCTGAAAAGCGAGCGCTAACACCTACACCGAGAGGAAATCCCAAAATAAAAACATCATCCCCTTCATTGATATAATTCCAATCCTTAAATAATGAAATTCCAAGAAACTTAACATCTATAGAATCTCTATACCTACTCAAACTTGGATAGAATATTAGTGGAATGGCTGCTACATCAGATGTTGATGAAACTGCCCAAGGAAGATTGATAAATGAAAGAAGAGTATCAATAGAAAGTCGAATTGTTGGATTTGATAAAGACTTAGAATTGAAACGAAAGAAAAGACCTCTTCGTTCTGCTACATGTTTATTTGTTACGATGAATATATGATTCTGAAAAAGAACAAGAAAACCAGTAGCAATAGGTTGGTAGATTGAATCATTTTTTGATTCTGCTAGAATAACAGATTTCTTCCAACTAGGATCTAATCCTTGGGATTGCAAAACGCTTGTACATAATATCGTGGATAAAATGAAGATTTTAACGATGAATGATCTCATTATTCCCTCGATGCATATTGCAACAAACTATTTAGATTAACGAATAGCGTATATCTACCCGAAATTGGTATGATAGACACATCACAGCCATTATTTATCATGTCTCATTAAATCTATTAAAATTATTTTTGCATGTGTTTCCATGTAAACACCCTCACTAGGTTTATATGGGTGACCATCAAATTCGTTGTAATGTTTATAAAATATTGTCTGGAAGATTTTATTACTTCCTTTGATGATTCGATAACCATGATATTCTTTACCTTCAAATTCAACCTTAATATCTTCCCGTCGAGAGTTTTTTATCATTTTACACCTAAAATTTTTAAATACCATTAGCCATTTATTTATAACCTATCAACTTAGTCTTTTAATAACTAATGATCTCTTCCCTCCGCGACCCAATTTAATTCATCGTGCCCAGTATTTGGATTATGCGAGTAATCTGCAAGAAAATGTTTCCAATATTTATTCTCAGGGTAACTATCATTTTGTTGGTTTTGATATGCTTCCTTTGAATCAAAAATCTGGATAAAAACCATTTTTGAAAGTGAATGTTGGGACTTAAGATGTCTTAATAATTCCATTACTTCCTGTTTAGTAGATTTTTCAGATACCAGAATTACCATCATCTCACTGTTTGTCGATACTACTGATTTTAATACCTCATAGTTTATAAATTTATTAACCATATCATTTGTATTTACTATTTCATTTTCTTTTTGAATAGAATACGACTTTTCGACTTTTTTCTCACATTGAACAAGTGCCATTGAAAACACAACCACTATCATTATAAATATCACTGGCTTCTTCTTTTTCATATTTTCTCCTTATTAATTCTCTCACAAAATATTTTATTGAATTACTCACCTATCATAAATGCTGTTCCACATTTTGGACATTTCATTGCTTTTGTATGAATTCTACTAAAGCATTTTGGGCATCTTTTTCCACTAGTAAAAATGACAATTATTAATCCGATAGGTCCGAGTATAAATCCTATAATTGCTGCGAGACATCCATTTTCTCCTTTGTTCGAAGCGACCATTGCTGAAATTATCCCAAAAACAAGCCAAAGTACGAATAATGTTCCCATCCTAACAACTCCTTAAATATTTTTAGCCGTTTGTTCAAATTGTTTCCTTTTCCATGAAAGTATTCTTCCACATTCAATCCCTCAAAAAACGCCGGTTCATAATCATCCTTAAAAACAGCATCGTGAAAATATATACATTTCCATTTATCCGCAAGAAAAAAGATTGGCATCAGGCATTGGGCATTTGTCA
>JBAZPA010000157.1:0-3755 GCA_041648435.1 archaeon | reverse complement strand
TCGTGGGAAGCCCTGAAATCGCTTTCTGGCTCTTTGGGTTTCCGAAGGAAACGTAAATCGCGTTCGGAAAAACCCTTTCAAGCAGGTAATCGTCAAAGGCGTGCAGTGAAACGTAATTTTTGATTATCTCGTCAACATTTGCATTCGGCGAATGCTTCCTTGCGAGGCTGGAAAGCATTGAAACCGTTTCCGGGTCCGATTTTATCCTTTCAAGGACCCTTGCGGCGTTTTCCTTCCATTTTCTTTCCGAAGGCGATTTCTTTGGCGATTCCGGCCCCCCGAAGCGCCTGTAAATTCCGTCCAAGGAATCCAGTTCGAATTCGTGCTCCTTAAGCGCGGGCCTGAGGCTTTCCCTGTACGCCCGAATCTTTTCTTCAGGCTCATTGTTAAGGCGTCTTGCATACGAGTCCATGAAGAGGAGCCGCACCTCGAATTTTACCCCGTATATCCCGAGTTCGTTGGCAAACCAGTTTATTTCTGAAAGCGCCTTCAGTTCGGAGTTTCCCGCATTCGGATTCGGGCCTTCCTTGGAGCCGCCCCAAAAAACGATTATTTTCAGCTTGGAATTCGAGGCAAGCGCGGTATGGATTCTTGCCTCAATCAGTTCCTGATGGATTGAAGGCGCCTTTACAAGGGGAAAACGCTTTATGAAAGCGGAAAGCAATTCAGCCTTTTTGCCGTGAAACTCGCGCTTTGCGCGCTTTTCCGCCTTGCGTTTTCTCCTCAGCTTGATGATTTCCGCGGGGCTCAGGCTTCCGGATTTTCCAAAAAACTTCGGCAATCAAGTTCACCGCAAAAATCATTCCACTGTTTTTCCCAGGGCGATTTCCTTTTCGGGCGTGACAAGAACCACCTTTCCGGAATCCCAGTCTACTGCCGCCAAAAGCATTCCCTGGGAAATTCTTCCAGCGAACTTTTTCGGCTCGAGGTTTGCGACCAGGACAATTGTTTTTCCCACGAGCTCTTCCTGCGAGTAATACTTGCGCAGGCCCGAAATTATAGTCCTTTGCTCGGAACCCAAATCCAAATCCAGTTCATATAAATTGTCCTTGTCGGGAATCAGCCTTGCACCGGTTATTTTTGCGGTCCTCAATTCCACTTTCTTGAATTCGCCGTACGAAATGCTTTCCGCCAAAAAATCACCTCGGTTTTATCAGGCCCTGCTTTGCCAGCGCAGTGAAAAGGTGCACCATTATGTTGCTCGTGGTGCCGCCGATTTTCGTTTTTCCCTTCCTTATTGCATTCCTCAAATCCTCGGGCGAATTCCCGCTGATTTCAGTCCATGCCGCGCCGAGCTCCTCGGGAGTGTGCGCATCGGAAGAGCCGGTTACGGGCAAATTGTTTTTTTTCGCGAAGTCCTGCGCCATTTCATTGCTCAAAACGAAAACGCACCTTGAATTGAAGCCCTCGATTGCATCGACCTTCCTCGCGAACCTTTCAAGGCCCTTGAAATTCTTCCGCAGTTTGTCAAAAGGGTGGGGGACGATTATTATCGCATCCTGCTCCTTCAGTTCGTCGATTACCTCGGGCAGCTCTCTGGCCTTCACGGCTTTTTCAAGGAAAAGGCACACGAATTCCCCCTGAAGCTCCTTTCCGTTGTACACCTTTATTTCCTCGCCCTGGATGAAGGGAACCTTTTCCCTTTTCGCCCACGCCTTTGTTTCCTTCCAGCCCTTCGTGTTCTCGTGGTCCGTTAAGGCGAATCCCATGCGCTTCTTCTTGAAGGTTTTCACGATCGTGCGCGGCTCGTTGATTGCGTCAGGCGAATTCTTTGAATGCAGGTGCAGATCGAATTTCATTTTTACCGCCATTGGTTTTTTTGCAGTTTCTTGCTAACGTTTATTACTAACAATCCGGGACTCTTTTTTAAAATACTATTGCGCTCCATATTTGAGCAAAATCCGGAGTGAAAAACGAATGGTCGTATGCATAATCGCGTTCATAGTGCTTGCGGTGCTCAGCGTGTTTTCCGCGAAGTACAGGCCTCTGGCGCGCGAGGCGTTTTCCTGCGTTTTCAGGAAGCTCACCTTGCGCAAATGCGAGTCGGGTTTGGACCAGAGGCTCCGCGCCTCGGTCTCGATGCGAATTCTTGAAAGGAACGAGAGGCTGGGAAAATTCGTTTACAAGCGCTTTGAGGCGATTTCCTGGGTGCTGTTCATTTTAACCGTAATAAGCCTGTTTTTTGCCGCACAAGGAATATACTATTACGCGACTTTTGGGAACTGCAACGGCCCCAATGCAAGCCCTTACGCGTTTTGCCCCCTTACTCCCTCGACTTACCACGGTGACGTCACGGGAATTCCCGCTCTCGGAACCTCGCCGAGCACAGGGCCAAGCAACGCGAAAGTCACCGTAATAGAATTCGGCTGCTTCTCGTGCCCCTACACCAAAGAGGCGGAACCCTTTGTGAAGCAATTGCTTTCCGATTACAACGGAAGAATAATTTTTTCCTACAAGCGCTTCCCATTGCCGAGCCACCCGTACAGCACCGAGGCCGCGGTTGCGAGCTTCTGCGCGGAAAGGCAGGGCAAGTTCTGGGAAATGCACGGCCTGCTCTTTGAAAACCAAAGCGTTTGGCGGAAAGGTGGTTCCGCTGAATTCCAGACTTATGCCGGCCAATTGCATCTTGACCTCAACCGGTTCGATTCGTGTCTTTCCTCCCAGGAAGCGATTGAAACCGTGCGCGGCGAAACCGCAGAAGGGACCTCAATCGGAATTTACGGCACACCGACTTTCTTCGTGAACGGAAAATATGTTGTGGCGCCCAAATCCTATTCCGAGCTCAAGATTCTTGTGGACGAGGCGCTCAAATGAGAGTGCTTGCCTTCGGAACCTTCGATTCGCTGCACAAAGGTCATTTTTCATATCTCCGGCAGGCAAAGGCCTTGGGAAGCGAATTGTTTGTTGTCGTTGCAAGGGACGCGACAGTGAAAAGAATGAAGGCAAGGCTTCCAATGCAAAGCGAAAAGAAACGCCTTGCGGAAGTCGGAAAAATTCCGTTTGTGGACAAGGCATTGCTCGGCTCCAGAAACAGGGACTTTTACGCGGTGGTCAAAAAAGTCAGGCCTGAAATAATCTGCTTGGGCTACGACCAGTGGCCGAACACCATGAAAATGAGGCGCGAGCTCGGGGAAATTGGAATTAAGGCAAAAATCGTGCGCGCAAAACCTTTTTTACCGGAAAAGTACCATTCCTCGCTGCTGAACGAAAAGAAATGAATTGAAATTAATTTCGGAAACGGAAGTTCAGCGCGTTACGGCCAGTTTTTCGAGTTCTTCAAGCATTTTCCTGTATTTCGGCTTCTCGAAGTGGCTTCTTGCGGGCCCGAGGATTCTTGTCACGGCAATTCCCATTGCATTCTTGAGGTCCATCGGGTGCAGTTTTCCGCCTGCAAAATCATTTTCAAGGTCGGCATAAGAAAAGTATTCCGTTGTGCCCCCGAATTTTTCCTGCCTTTCAACAACTAACGAGGCCTTTTCGTGCGAGAACACGAGTTTCTTCGCCCAGTCAAGGACCGGATTGAATTTGGTTTCCCTTTCTGGACAGAACGCCTTTGACAGTTTGTCCGCGATTTCATTTTCCGAGTCGTGCACGAAAACCGCGCTGTTCGGAACGCTTTTGCTCATCTTCATTGCCGACCACAATTCCTGCAATCTGTCTTCGGGCACCGGCCACACCGGCGGCTTCTGCAGCCCGAGAATCAGCGGGTGGTGCACCGCGACCGGCTTCACGATTTTTCCGCCTGAATCTTTCAA
>JBAZPA010000156.1:0-3768 GCA_041648435.1 archaeon | reverse complement strand
CGATGTCGGCGTCCTCCGATGCGTACCAACCGACTTTTTCGACATCGACCTGATCCATGGTAATCTGGTTTTTTCCGCTTCCGATGAGTTCCTCGATCGGTTGCATCGTATAGCCGAGATAGTATTGGCTCAATTTATCTAATTTGTAACTGCGTGAATCCGGCTGGATCAGGAACGCGGCGATCATCGTATCGAAATCGACGCCCGCGAGTTCGATGCCGTTCCGTCGCAGAATCAGCGTGTCGTACTTTAAATTCTGGCCGCATTTGCGGATTCCGGGATTTTCGAGAAGCGGTTTCAGTTCGTTCAGGAGAGCGAAATTGCTTTCTCCGGAAAACAGCGACGCCTGCACGGACGGCGACTGGATCGGGACATAAACGCCCTGATGTGGTTGCCAGCTTAGCGCGACGCCAACGATTTCTGCGAGCATCGGCGAGACCGAAGTCGTCTCCAGATCGACCGAAACCAGCGCAACTTTTTGCAAACTTTTCACGAGCGACCGAACTTCGCCCAGTGTGCGAATCGTGCGGTAATTTTTAATCGGCTTATCGGCCGGTTCGCTTTTCGCGTTCGATTTGATGAGCGAGGTGAATTCCAGTTCCTCGTAAATCTTCGTCAGTTCGAGGTCGTTGACGCCTGAAAAGCGCAGGTCATCAAGTTCGGTTTCGAGCGGAATATCCGTTTTGATCGTCGCCAACAATCTGGAAAATCGGGCGCTTTCGGCGCCGTCGCGAATCATCGAAGCGATGCGCTCATTCGGAATTTCATCGACGTGAGTAAGGATGTTTTCGAGCGAGCCCCATTCCTGTAAAAGCGGCGTTGCTTTCGCCGGACCGACGCCTTTGACGCCGGGGATGTTATCCGACGAATCACCTACAAGCGCAAGAAAATCGGCGACCTGCTCCGGCCGAATGCCGAATTTTCCGACGACATCCTGCACGTCGATGATCTCGACATCTTTCTGAGAAGAGTGCGGTTTGTAAATGCGGACGCCATCGCCTATTAACTGCATAAAATCTTTGTCGCCGGTGACCATATAGACGAGAAAGTTGCGTTTTTTGCCTTCCATCGCCAGCGTTCCGATGATATCGTCCGCTTCATATCCCGGCTTAATGATGAGCGGAATATTCATCGCCCGCGTGATTTTGAACATCCACGGCAATTGGGCGACGAGGTCTTCCGGCATCGCTTCACGCGTCGCTTTGTATTCGGGATAAATCCGGTGGCGGAAGGTTTTTTCCGGAGCGTCGAAAGCCATTCCAATAAAATCCGGCTTCTCGTCGCTGATGATTTTTCGGAGCGCATTCACGAATGCAAACGTCGCACCCGTTGCAAATCCTTTCGACGTGGATAGTCTATTGCGAATCATTCCGAAGTAGGAACGATAGGCAATTGCCGACCCATCGATGAGATATAATTTGCTCGGTTCTCCCATAAATCTTCGGGAATTTTAACCAATCAACTTGAAATTGGCAAGGTCTTTCATTCGCCGGTTTTGCACGGAAATATTCCGTTCTCTATCCCCGCGTTTTTCGTCGAAAAACGCGCTCGTCGTTCTCTGTCTTTTCCGAAGCGGTCGGTGCTCTCTTTTCAGCGTTTCAGTCACGGACTAATTTAGTGATTGCCGGATAAAATATCGGCAGGTTTTCATACAATTTTGCCGATATCTTTCCTTTTCCGGGAAAAACCTGCGTCTCCCGCCGTTTCTAATCGAACTGTGCCGTCAGCGTCAGATAGTAATTGCGGGTTGCGGCAGGCCAGTACAAATCGATCCGCTGGCGTTCGTCGCCACACATTTCATAATAATAGTTGTAACCGAATGTTTCGTATAGAACGTCAAAAACGTTGTTGATCCGGAATGTCAGCGCCCATTTCAGGCGTCGGAATGCGGGCATTTCGATCCGCGTTCCGAAATTCACGATCTGGTAAGAAGGAATTGCCGCCGATTCGGTGTTCGCAAAATCGATATATTGCTGACCGATACATAAAACCTGCATCCACGATTCGACGAACTTGTACTGACAGGTCATCTTGCCTTTGATCTGAAGCGCGGGAAACCCGGGAAGAATACGATCGTGAAAATCCGCGACACCGCTCCACCCAATCGAATCAGCCTGAAACGAAATCAGACGGTTATCGGCATATGTCAAATTACCATCGACATTCAGCCACGAGTTAATTCGGGATGAAACAGTTGCTTCGATCCCCTGATGAATCGTCCGCTCTGCGTTGGCATGATAAACTTTATCCGCGTCCGTGTAACGATACTCGACCGGTATCAATTCATTCCTAAAATCCATTCGATAAAGATTGACCTGCGCCGACCATTTTTCGGAACTGAAAGCGGCACCTAATTCAAAATCGGTCAGGAATTCAGTTTCTAACAACGGTGAATCGTAGCGCTTGTCGGAAAAATTTACTTTCGGAAAATCTTCGGGATCGTCGTGATCGTACAAGTCGCCGTCGCCCGGCTCGTGATGCGCGGTCGAATAATTGACAAAAGCATTGATGTCTTTGCCGATCTTCCAATTCAAGCCGAAATGCGGATCAACAAAGTCATACGACAATCCATATTTGTATCCGTTTACGAACGCACCCATCGTATCCTGATTGAAAAAATATCGGTGCCCGAGATATCGAACATCGGCCATCAGAGTCAGATTTTTCGTCAGATCGATCAGCGCATGGACGTATGACGCACCGCTGATTTTTTTGCTGTCGTGCGAATAATAGCGTCGATTTCCGGAATTCGCCGAAGATGGCGAATAAATTTCAGCCACTTTTCCAAAGTGCTCGGATTTGTAGAAGCGCATATCGCCGCCGACGGTCAATTCTCCAAATGCAAAATGGCGATTCAGATGGGAAATGATTCCCCAGTAACCGTTTTCCAGCCATTTTCTTCTCAACAGATCGATTGATTCCGATTCACCGACAGCTAGATCTCCCAGATTGTATTCTCCGGCATCGACGTCGCCTTTGAACTGCTGGTAATATCCTTTTCCAAAAATCCGGTAAGCCGTCAGATCGATCAAATTGCCCGAGATTTTACGGCTGTGCTGAAAGGACAAAAGCGTTTGCCGGAAAACATCCCGATTCAGATCGTCGAATCCGCCATTGTAATCCGGATCGGCGTAAAAATTATACCGCCGGTCTGTTCTATTGTCGAGATCGAAGCCGTAAGCGGGCGCGACGCCTTCCCACGAGAAAGCGGTCGTTTCGTCTCCGCTCATTGCCTCGATGCGGGTCATCCTGTCTTTTCCATTTTTTTCGATCCCGGCATGAATCGAAGTTTGCTCCGCGCCACTGCCGTTTCGATAGCCGGCGCTTTGTAACCGGCTGATCCGTGAATAGACGATAAAGCTTTGATCTTTCCACGGCCTTCCACAATAAGACAGAGACGCTTTGGTTGACGGAAGATTCAATCCTTTCTGAGTGTAATTTCCGTAACCGGTTTCGACGGCGAGTCCCGGATCGAGCGCCAAATAATTCGTCGCCAGATTGACTGTTCCTCCGAAAACCGACGTTCCATAAAGCGAATTGCCGACGCCGCGCTGAACCTGAATATTGCCGGTTGACGACAAAACGTCGCCATGATCGACCCAGTAAACGGCGTGCGATTCCGGATCGTTTAGCGGAATCCCATTGACCATCACACCGATACGGTCTTGCTGAAAGCCACGGATTTTCAGATAGCTGTAACCGATTCCATTGCCGGCGTCCGAATAAGAAAAAACGCCGGGCAAGTCGTTCAGTACCATCGGCACATCC
>JBAZPA010000155.1:0-3783 GCA_041648435.1 archaeon | reverse complement strand
CCCGTTGCCTCGATGAAGGGCGCTGTTTTCTTTCCCGAATTGTCAATCAGCAGTTTTGGCGTGCCCTGCCCCTGCCTCTGGCGCATCTGCATTGAGACAGCGAATCCCACGATTAGGAAGCCGCCGAGAATGAGGGTTGCGGAGTAAACGACATCCGAAATCCACTTCATTTGCCATATTACCGCGCCCAGAATGAACCAGAACAAGGGAAACATGAAGGACATCAGGCGCATGTTGTCCTCCTGAGCCCTTGAGTCAAGGCGGAGCTTGTGGACTATTTTCCTTCCCTCTCCGGATTTCACTATGCGCACCTTGGGGTTGTTCGGGTCGGCGCGGTTCGGATAAATGAGAATGTCATTGAGTTCGGAAACAGGCATTATTTCCGCCATTGCCTGCGCGAGCATGCTTTTCCCCGTGCCGGGAACCCCGATGAGCAAAACATTCCTTCTCTGCGCCGCGGCCTTGCGCACTATTTCAACGGAATTTTCCTGGCCCAAAACCTGGTCAATGAGCCTTGAGGGAACCTCGATTTCAGCGGTGGACTTGAAATTCAATCCGCTTTCTTTTTTGGGAGACATTTTTCATTCGCCTTTTTCATTGCCTGAATCCTATTTATGGCTCATAAAAGGTTAAAAACTGCTCTAAAACAAGATTGATTGGTGTAATCATTGTTCCGGAATGCCGGCTTTCGGAATCGCGGTGAAAACGAATGGCAATCAAAATAACTTTTCTGGGAACGGGAGGGAGCACCCCGACAAAACAGCGCGGCCTTACCGGGGTAGCTCTGAATTTTGCGGGAGAAAATTTTTTGTTCGACTGCCCCGAGGGAAACCAGAGGCAGATGATGGCCGCGGGAGTGAGCTACCTGAAAGTCCACGCGGTTTTTTTCTCCCACTATCACGGCGACCACGTGCTGGGGTTTCCCGGGCTGATTGCGACAATGAACATCCACGAGCGCGAAGAGCCCTTGAAGGTGTTCGGGCCGCACGGAATAAGCGAGTTCGTGGAAAACGCGTTGAGGATTGCTGGCATTCAGGAAAAATTCGAAATAATCCCGATTGAAGTCCGCAGCGGAAAAATTTTGGAGGAAAGGGCGTTTTTCGTTTCCGCGTTTCCCTTGAGGCACAATGTCCCGTGCTACGGCTACTCGTTTGTGGAAAAGGGAAACCTTGGGAAATTCAACAAGGAAAAGGCGTTGAAACTGGGGATTCCCGAGGGGCCGCTGTTCAGGCAATTGCAGGAAGGGAAAACCGTGAAATGGAAGGAAAAAACATTCAGGCCGGAGCAGGTGCTTGAAAAAAACCTTGCAAGGAAAGACAAAAAGGTTTCTTTTGTAGTGGACACAATGGCCTCGCCTTCATACCTCGAGGCAATCGCGGACTCGGACATACTGATTCACGAGTCGAGCTTCCTCGAGGAAATGGCGGAAAGGGCGAGGGAGACGCAGCACTGCACTGCAATGCAGGCCGCCGAAATCGCGAAAAAATCAGGGGCAAAAGCGCTTTACCTCGTGCACTTTTCGCCGAGGCACAAGCAATCCGAGAAATTCGAACTGGAGGCAAGGAGGGTTTTCGGAAACGTTGTCGCGGCAAAGGACCTGATGGAAGTGGAATTGTGAGGCGAAGCGCGCTTGCGGTAATTTTTGTGGTTGCGCTGATTGCAGTGCTTCCCGCAATTGCGGGGGCGAAAAGCTATTACTGGAACCACATTGACACCACGGCAGAAGTGCGGAATGATTCCTCGCTCATTGTCACGGAAGAGCAGTCATTCCGCTTTGACGGGAGTTTTTCGTACGCTTACAGGTACTTCAATCTGGATGCGGTGGATTCCATTGAAAACGTCAGTGTTACGGAAAACGGGAACGAGCTCGAAAAGCAGGTTTCGCTTGAGAATGGAAAGCTTTATGTTAAATGGTTTTTCTCCGCGGCTGACGAGGACAGAACGTTTGTGCTCCATTACCGCGTGCTGGGAGCAATAAGCCAGCGCCCGGAATACGAGGAATTGTTCTGGACCGCGGTTTTCGCGGACCGCGCAGAGCGGGTTGAAAGCGCGAAACTGACGATAATTTTTCCAAAGGAGATGAGGCAGGAAGCGATTTCACAGGAAACCATTCCCGCTTCGGAATTCACGGTTGAAAACCCGAAAAAGATTTCTTTCATTGCAAATGGAATCGCCGCGCAACAAGCGTTCGATGTTAAAGTCAGGTTTCCAGTCGGAACCACGATTCAGGAATTCTCGTGGAAGAAAGCCGCGGGAACCGGATTGAATCTGGTTGGTGCAATCCTTGCGGTTCTGGCATTCGTAATCGCGTTTTACAAGGGGTCCAGGAATTATCTGCTGTTCGGAAAGGACCCCGCTGCCGCGCAAGGGGAAGAAGAGAGGCACCTGCGCGCATTGAAGCCCGCGGTTGCGGGAATAACGCTGAATGAAATGGCGGACATGAAATGCGTGGTCGGGACTCTTGTGGACTTGGCGCAGCGCGGCCACGTGCACATACAGGAAGTAATTCCGAAGGGCATTCTCGGGAAGGCGGGAAGCATTTTCAGGAAAAAGGATTATTTGATTGCAAAAATGCCAAAAAGCGAGGCGCTGCTCCTGCCCTACGAAAAAAAACTGCTGTCCGTGATTTTTGAGAAAGGGAACGAAGTCAGGATTTCGGATTTCAAAAAGGATTACACGATGCCCCTGAAAATCAAGGAAGTAACGGATTCCATGTACGCTGAAACCGAAAACCAGAAAATATTCGAGGAAAATCCCGAGCTCGTGAGGCAGAAGAACACTTTCAAAATCACCGCGTACTTCCTTGCAATCCTTGCATTGTTCTGGGGGCTTTCGAGCCCGGTTGCCGCAATTGCAATACTCCTCGTGATTTTCGCATACTACTTCTGGAAGTCGAAGAAGAAAAAATCCGCGGGAATGAACACCACGCACAAGAACGCGAATCCGTTTTACAAGGACCTTGCTTTCTTGGGCGCGTCCGCAACTTGCCTTTTCATTGCCGCATCATTTTACAGGATTGAGTCGTGGGCGTCAATTTCGTTCCTTGCAAGCTGCTTTGCCGCGGGGCTTTCGCTTTCATTCATTGCAATGGCAATGCCCAAGCGCACTGCGCAGGGAGTAATGCAGAAGGAAAAATACTCTGAACTCAGGAAGTGGATGCAAAAGTACCCTTTGAAGGAACAGAGGATGTTCGACGAATTACTGGGTTACGCGGTAGTTTTTGGAATAGGGGACGCGTGGCTCAGGAAAATGAAGGCGCTGGAAGGGGAATACCGCTCGGAATGGTATTCGGGCGCGGAAGGCGCTGGAGTTTCATCCGCAAACCTTGGAGCGTTCATATCTTTCTCTTCGTCAGGATTCGCGGGTCCGGGCGGAGGCTCGGGCTCCGGAAGTGGAGGCTTCGGGGGCGGAGGAGGAGGCGGGGGAGGCGGAGGGGGCGCGGGATAAAAACTGCGCGGTCAGAATTTCTTCTTTCCGCCGGTTCTTGCGATTGCCTTTGCTTCGATTTCTTCAAAAGATTGGTTCAAAAGCATTCCTTCCAGTTTCATCAAGGCCCTGATTCTTTCGTTCTCCCTGTTGATTGCATAAAGCTGTATCGCGCCGATTTTTCTGGTGGGCTTCACGAGCCTCTCTTTCACGAGCCTTGGAAGGATTCTATACAAGGTGGGCCTCGAGATTTTGCAGTTGTCCGCGATGTGCTTCTTGGAATAGTCGAAACTCATTCCCTCGATGAGGAAGTCCAGAATCCTGTTTTCTGTTGTATCTCCAATGACTCTGAGTAAC
>JBAZPA010000154.1:0-3846 GCA_041648435.1 archaeon | reverse complement strand
ACATTACCTGCACTATTTCGCCGTGCGCGCCCGTCCTGCTTATTATTTCCACTATTTCCGCGGGCGTTCCCTTGTCGCTGTCTGCCATTTCTTCACCTTTCACTTCAGCCTTTTCTGGATTGCCTCGAAGTCCTTTTTGGCTTCGCCCTCGTCAAGCACTGCCGCGCTCGTCGTCCCGACCTCTATTCCCGCCTTCTCGCCAAGCTCCTTCCGCGTCTTGACGTACGAGAACGGAATGTTCTTTTCCTTGCAAAGCAGGGGCAGGTGCATTACCAATTCCTTTGGCTGCACGTCCTCCGCGATGAAGACGTATTTTGCCTTTCCCCTTTCCAAGGCCTTCGTGCACTCGTTGACCCCGACGCGTATTTTGCCGCCGGTTTTCCTTGCTTTTTCAAGCATTGAGACATCCGCCATGGATTCGTTTTCCGCCATTGGTTCACCTCCGGTTAAACTACTTCATCGGTGAAAAAGTAGTTGATTCGCTTATGGTAGTGCGGCGGCAATGTTTTTAAAACCTGCCTCGGCTTTCGAAGGCGATTCATTCGTGGCAGTACCACAGCGCAACCCTGTTTCCCGCAACCTTGTCCACGCGGCAGTAGCCGAAGCACTCCAATTGCACGGTGTCGTCCGGCTTCTTTTCGAGCAGTTCCTTTTCGCACACTCCCCGCGCTATTGCCGCGTCGGGCATCATCACATCGCAGTCCGCGGTTTCCCCGAAAATCCAGGGAATCGCGGGATTCTTCTCGCTTCTCTGGATTCCCGCGAATTCCGCGAATGCCTGAAACATGTCCTGTTTCACCATTCTCGCCCCGAAGGCATGAACAAGCCTGAAGATTTCGTTTGCCGCTATTCCCGCAAGCGCCTTCTTTGGGCCAAGCACCTGCATTGAGCCGCGCCTGAAAACGTATTCCCTTTCCCCCCTTTCGGGGAAATCCGGATGCCTCCGGATTTTTGCGTTCGTTTCGGGGCAAAATTGTATGTCTAATCTCACCGGTTCCTCCACGAACAGGAACCTGTCGGATTTTCGGTCGATTTCCCCGCGGTTCTTGTCGGCAAGCGCCTGCATTGAAACGGTTGCGTCGTTGTGCTTTGTCCCGAGTTCCACGATTGTCGCGTAAAGCGCCTTGGGGCTGAAGCCGCGCCTCCTGAAGGCGCGTATCGTTCCGAGCCTCGGGTCGTCCCATCCCAGAAATTTTTTCTCCTCGATTCCTTTTTTTATTGCGCTCGTGCTCAGCACCATTTCCCCGAGCTTTATCCTTCCGAAATGGATTGCTTCAGGATAATCCCAGCCGAAGTACCTGTAAAGCCATTTCTGCTTTTCCGCGTTCTGGGCGTGCTCCTGGCCGCGCAGAATGAGCGTGGTTCCAAGCAGTTTGTCGTCTATTGCGGAGGCGAAATTGTAGCTCGGCCACACGTGGTACTTTTCCCCTACGCGCGGATGATTCGGGCTGTCCACGATTTTTGCCGCCCACCAGTCCCTAATCGAGGGGTCTTCGGAATTCAAGTCGGTTTTTATTCTCAGCACCGCCTCGCCTTCGCGATAACCGTGCTCCACCATTTTCTCGAACCTTTCCAGTTGCTCTTCCTCATCAAGATCCCTGCAATCGCATTCTTTTTTTGCGAGGGTTTTCTTGCGCCAGTCCTCGGGCTTGCACGTGCAGACGTAAGCCTTTCCCATTTCAATTGCCTTGCGCATGTACTCGCAGTACAACGGAATCCTGTCCGAGGCGTAATAAACCGGCCCCACCTTGCATCCCAGCCACTCCAAATCCTCGCGGAAAATCGCTTCCGAGTTCTCAATGGATTTCTTTACTTTCGGGTCCGTGTCGTCGAAGCGCAGAATGAATTTCCCTTCGTACATTCTCGCGTACTCGTAGCTCAATACCGCGGCCCTCGCGTTTCCCAAATGAAAGGGGCCGTTGGGGTTGGGCGCATACCTTGTAATCATTTCCTTTTCCTTTTTTTCCGCCCACCCGATTTTCGGAAGTCCCTCGCGCTCCGGCTTCGGCTTGAGGCCGTAGCCTTCCGCCTCGAAGCGCCTGTACTCAGATTCTATTTCCGCGAGGGGCATGGAATTTATTCTCGCGACCGCCTCCTGGATTTTAGGCATCAGTTTCTTGAGGTCTGCGTCCTTTTCGAGCGCGATTATCTTTCCGATTATCGCTCCGGCTTCCGCCTTTCCTTCATGCAGGAAGGCGTTCTTTATCCCGTACTTGTATGCAAGCAGTTCCGTTCTCGCGTCCATAGGGTTCCCCAATTAGGATGCGCTTACGGATTAAAAAGAATTGGGGTCTGGATTCGGGGCTATTTTCACTGGACGCCCTTTCCGGCCTTCCAGCACTCGTTGAAGTAGCTCTGCAGGGCGCGCGCCATGTGAGGGTGGTCCTTCCAGATGGTGAAATGGTATTCCGGCCTTTCTTCCGAGAAATCCGTGAGCGCCATCACCACTTTTTTTCCATCAATCACGAACGCATTCAGGCCGTGCTCGTAGTCCCTCAGCCCTATCCCCAAATCGCCGTATTCGCGGCAAATCTTTTTTGTGGACGCGTTTATTTTGCTTATGAGTTTTATTTCCACGTTGTTCTCGCGCGCCTTCCTTATGGATTCTTTTATAAGTTCGTTTTCGGGCCCCAGTTGCGTCATGGCGATTACCTGCTTCTGCGCGGAGCCTATTTCCTGCGCGAGGATTTTCATGAAGTCAGCGCGGTCCTTTACCTTCATTACTTTTTCATTTGCCTCTTCCGCCATTCCCCCGTTTTCCTTGAAGCTTTCCTTGAGTTCGATTGCCTGCTTTTCGAGTTCCGCGACCTCGGTTTTTTTCGCCTGAATCAGTTCGTCGAACGCGGAATGCACGTCCACTACCTTGTATTTTTTCGGCCTGCCGTAAATCTCTATTATGAGCCCGCGCCTGGTGAGGTTTTCCAGCACGTCGTAAACCCGTGTTTTCGGCACCTGCGCGATGCGCGAGATTTCGGGAACCTCGGATTCCTTGAGCCTGAAGAGCGCTGTGAGCGTCTTCGCCTCGTATTCCGTCAGCCCTATTTTTTCAAAGAAACTGGAGAGACCGGAATTCATTGTTTTTCGCCCCGTTGCGTATGTGGCCAAAACTGCCTATTTACATTTATAAGGTTGAAACGGATATTTAAATTTACTCCTTATAGTGAAAGGGGGGCTTTTTTCGCCCCGAACCGGCTTTTGCTTTTCAGTTGCAGCCGATAACTATGTTCGAGACACCACTAGTCGCTAAGTTTATTTGGTAGTCGGGGTTGCTTGCGCCGTCGTAACCCGATTTCCAAAAGGCCGCATAATTCTGGCCAGATTTGCTTGCAAAACGTCCGCAATTAGTTTCAAATGTGGTGGCTGCAAGACCCATCTCGGCGGTGTAGTATGTGTAGTTTGAATATGTCCCATTATTATAGGTGAAAAATGCTGCTAAACTGTACTTTGTTGCGCCCAGGTTTCTGATAATATATCCGTTGCTTCCGCCGCTTATCAGGTCTAGCCCTTCAGCTTCATTGAATATTCTCTTGTAATTTATGCCTGTTCCATTGTTGAAGCAACTGGGGGAATAATTTCTTGTTGCGTAATACGGACTTCCGGGAAAAATGTACTTGCCTGCGTTGCCTGTGTCGTCGCAGTCCCCGTACGTGGGCCCGACGTACTTCGAGTCAATGTACCCGTCCCCGTCCTTGTCCCAAGTGGTTGTAATCGTATTGGTAGTATAAAACGAGGGCAGCTTTCCGCCCAATGTGCTCGCATCGTCCGCATTGTTGTTTCCTGGCGTTGAGAGTGTGGTGCAGTACTTGTTTTGCGTTAACGGCGCGTTGTAAGGGGTGTCAGTTGAAA
>JBAZPA010000153.1:0-3865 GCA_041648435.1 archaeon | reverse complement strand
GAAACCTTTTGCAGGGAAACGGGGAAAAAATTTACGTTTATCCTTCCCCTTATAGTACCGCGGATGAATGGAATTCCGCATTGGGCGGGGCAATAAGCGTGGCTTCCGCGGAAAATTACGGGAATTTCGCTGTGCTGAACGCAGGCGCGAAGGGCGCAATCACAATGGATGAATTCAAGGCAATGGTTTCCGCAAAAGCGCCGGAACATTATTATGACGCGGAAACGGGAGGAAGGGAATCAAATTACGAATTTTCGGTTTCAAATGAAAACGCCGGCGCATTTGCGGACCTGAATTCGGGTTCGTTCAAAATCGTTTCGGTGAAGCGAGGAAGCGGAAACGCGGAAATCACGGTCCGGACGCGCGCGAGCAGACTTATGGCACTGCTGTTCGCATTAAATTACGTTCAGGAAAAAAGCGGGAAAAAGCAGGTTACCATTGCAATGAAGCGGGTTTGAGGCCGGAAGGCCGGCAATTCATTTTCATTTTTTGCTTTTCTTGCCGAGGAATGCGCCGCAAAAAAGCAAAGGCAGGGTTATTGTAGTGTCTCCCACGACTTTCACGGTTTCCGCGCCGGCGGAAATTTTGCCCCAGCTCTTTGCCTCCTCCGGCTCCGCTCCCGAATCAGAGCCGTCGTATTCGGATGAAGTGTTCATGTAAACCGCGTACTTTGCGCCCTCGCGGTACATGTTTGCATTGCATAAAGTGTGCTTTATCACTCCCGCACCAAGAATCAGCAATCCGGTTTCCCTTGCGTTCAGGGTCATTTCAATCAGGCGGTGGTGGTCCGCAATCTGGTCGATGAAAAACTTGTTCTTGAGGTTGTAATTGAAGAAATAACAATTGTCGCCCGTGGCCCCGTCCATGAATGCGGGGCAAAAAACGGGAATCTTGTTTTTGTGGCACCAATAATAAATCGAGTTCTCGTCGTTGATTTTTTCCCCCATCCTGTCGATGATTTCGCTCGCTGAGAAAATCCTTTTTTCCTTTTCCTGCCTTTCGAGGAACTCGCGCAGTATCGGCTGGAAGAATTTCTCGAACCAGATGTACCTTTCGTTCGGCGCAAGAAGATTTCCTATTCTGTTTATTCCCCTTTTGCGGAGCTTCGCGCCGTCCAGCCTGAAATCCGCGATGAAGAACGGCGCGTGGCACTTGATGAAGTCCTCCTCAATTCCTCCCGCGGAAGTGACAAGGCAGTCCACGAGCCTGTGCTGGGTGAGGTAGCGGATTATTTCGCGGTTGCCCGAGGAAACCTGATTGGAAGTGTAGCTCAGAAAAATAGTTACTTTCTCGCGCCTCATTTTCTTCACGATTTCGATTGCCCGCGAGAGATGCGTTGCCTGAAAGCCCGTTGAGGCGAAGCCGTCCAAGATTGCCTGAAGGCCCGCTTCTTTGCCGAAGTCGGCTCCGGCAACGGGAATTCCGGTTCCGGGAGCGCTTTTCTTGAAAATGCTCTCGTGCGCGTCATTCACGGTTTTCCTCGCCAATAAAATCGCCTTGAAATCATCAATGACTGAAAACGGTTTTTAAAACGAATGAGGCGAAGCAAAAAACGGAAAACCGCCTCCCCGCGGGGGCTTTGCTCCTTTAGTGGGCAAAAACCTTGACTTTAGGAGCAAGCGAAGCACTTTAGGAGCAGATTTTATGGGCAACTTATGGTTTAAGATAGGTAATAATTGCCAGTATAAAAGTTGCGATTGCAAGTGTGCATGTTCCTACTGCAACCCACTTTTGCCATTTAGTTGATTCTTTTGTTGCGGTGATTAGTTCTCTTGTTAGTTTTCTATCTTTCTCATTTTCTTCTGCAGGATTTACCATGAGCTATTTTGTTATCAAAAGTTCTTTAAAGTCGGTGGTTATTTCCAGCCCCAGCCCAATTTGTTTTTCTCGCTTCTTTTGTCTTTTGCGTAAATCAAAAGTAAAACAACGATTGTTATAAGCGTTGTTGAAATAAACACTGCCCAAAAGCTTTGAGAAAGGTTTATTCCATAAACAACGAATGGAATTGAAATAACAAAAATTAGGATTTCGAATATTAGGTAAAGTGCTAATACGATTACTGCTGGTCGATGTTTTTTTCAATGTCCGAGAAAAAGTCGAGCAGAATGTCGGAGTACTCCTCGACAGCCTTGATTGCAAACCTTTCCGGGCTGATGGGCTGGCCCGCGTTTGCCTCAAGGGCGCTTTCCAGTTCGCGGTCCCGTGATTCCGAAATCCAGTACAGCCTGCCTTTCCTTATCGCAATCGTGTTCTCCGCCACGGAAAGCCTGCCTTCGCTTTCAGGGTGGCCCCCGCTTTCGGTTTTCAGAGTAAGGATTTTGGCTGCAAAAATTCCGCTCCCGTCGTGGCACAGCTCGAAGTCCGGCAGCTTAAAGCCAAGGGGCTTTGACCCAGCTTTCACAAAAACAGGCTTGCCTATGAATCCGACGCGGTTTTTGCGCTTCGAGGCCATGCACAAATAAGCAAAAAACCACTATTAAAGCATTCCCTTGGGGGCGGAGCGCTGCGGGAAAAAACGGAAAACACTTTTTAACTATGAATGCGCAGAAATCCTGCGATGAGCAAAATGAGCGCTGCAAAATTTTATTGCGTGGCAACCAGCACTGGCGCGCTGGGAAAAAACAAGGGCTGCGGGAAAGCGCCCGCCTTCCTCTCGGAACTTTTCGGTGCAAGGGCAAGTGCCTTCAGGCTTGCGGGCAACGACCTTTTCGAGCAGCAAAAACTGGTTTTCAGGCAGGCAAAAAAAGCGTTCTCGTCTTCCGGAAAAAAAAGGGTCGTGTTCTTCGGCGGAACGCACGACATCACTTGCCAGCTTTTCAGGGCGTTCGCGGCAAGGCACGAAAACGCTTCGCTCGTTGTGCTCGACGCGCACGCCGACTGCGACCACGGGATTCTGTCAATGCCTAGCCACGAGGACTGGCTCAGGGCGCTTATTGAAAACAAAATCGTGCCAGCGGAGCGCGTCATGCTTTTTGGAGCAAGAAAAATATTCCCAAGCGAAAAGAAATTCCTCGAGAACAGCGGGATTTGCCGCGCGAACTCGATAAGCGCGCTCCGCGGTTTCATTCATAAAAACAAAAACGTTTATTTTTCCTTCGACGTCGACGTGCTCGACCCGAAAATAATGCCTTCCACGCATTACCTCGAAAGCCGCGGAATCGGGCTTGAAGGGGCGAAGCGTATTGCGGGAATGCTGCTTTCGAGCGCTTCCGTGAAAGCGGTTGACATAGTGGAATTCAATCCCCTGAAGGCGCAGAAAAAATCCTCAGAAACCCTTCTTGCGGTTTTCAAAGGCCTTTGCCGAAACAATGTAGCCCGAATCGAATGCGACCAGAAGCAAAAAGTAGGACGCATTCCACAGCGCGACTGAAACAATTATTGCAATCGCCTCGAGCGCAAGGCGGTATTTCCCGAAAAACCGGATTGCGTTGCTTATTGCGCCCGCCTTCCGCCCGCGCTTCTTCAGGCCGTTGAGGAATTCATCAGCATAGGCGCCGGCGGCGAAAACTGCCACGAGAACCGCGCTCGCGCCGGAAGGAATTCCGAAGAAGAACAGGAAAAGGGCAATCGGGACGAATGAAACCTTGTGCGCCGGCGAATCGATTTTTCCGGAAAAAACATTGCCGAGGATTATTCCTGATATCAAGGCAAAAAATTCAGGGCCTGAAACCAGCAGGAAACCAACGATTGAACCGTATGCCAAGCCTAGAACGATTCCTAATGCGTTTCTGTTCTTTCCGCGGGCGTCCCCGAAAAAGTCTGCTGCCTTTGCCGCAATTCCCGCCGCCAAGCCCAGTGCAAGAAACGCGGTAAGCCCGATCATTCCAATCCCGTTTTTTCAGATTGCCTTTTTTTCCCTGAGCAC
>JBAZPA010000152.1:0-3870 GCA_041648435.1 archaeon | reverse complement strand
TACCGAAAAGCCGTCATCGCAACTTGGAATAAACTGGCGAGGGTCATTTTTGCAATGTTAAAAGGAAATTTGCTATACAATCCTGATTGTGCTCGAACAGGAATTATTTATAGTTGACTCTGCGGTTTATCTTGTCTTTGCCTGTTGGAGCGCTTTCTGCCGGCCGAACCAGAAGTAACTAAAAGGCTCAAGTACAATTTCCTCGCCGACATTCAGATTAGAATTTGTCAACAGGTTTCGGATTTTTTCTTCGGATTGCGGAAAAATACCATCAGTAATCCGGAATTGTACCGGTCTTTCCGAAAGATTGTGAACGGCCAGAACGATTTGCCTTCCATCGGGTGAAATTCTTTGAATTGCGAACAACCGATCCGTAATGGAGATAACGTTCGCCCGTCCATAAGGATTGAAAGCTGGTTGGCGTTTGCGGATGGCGATGAGGCGTTTCAGTTCCGTAAAAATGCGGCAAGTGCGGCTGGTAGAATTGTTCAATTCATTTTCCAGATCAGGCAGGTCGAATTTCTTGCGATTGACCGCCCGCTTCTGGCCGGTTGTTTCAACGGCCGAACGGTCGCCGGAACTGCCGAAGAGGCTGTGATAATAGAGCGCCGGAATTCCCGGCATCGCCAGCAGAATGGCGTGCGCCGTGATGAATTTTCGGATGTTGGTCGGTTCGTCGAGTTCCGGATCGGCCAGCATATCGAACAAGGTTATATTCATCTCGTAAGGATCGCTCGTTCCGTCGTCAGCAGTTTTATAGGAAACGTAGCCGCCGCGGGCGAATGTACGCCGAACGAGCGCGTCGATTTCGGCGTCAGTCAGAATGCCGATCAGAGGCCGGACGCCGATGCCGTCGTGCGACGCCAGCAAATTGAAATAGGTGCAGGAGTTTGAGTTCAGCGCCAGTGTTTGGGCCCAGCGGGTCAGTTTGACGGCATTGCCGCTCTGAAAACTGTGAATGACCAGTCCGGCCAGTGGAAACTGGTAAACCAATTGGGCTTCATTCCGCCCATCGCCGAAGTACTGAATGTTTTCGGCATGCGGCACGTTGGTTTCGGTCAGTAGCAAAACGTCGGGAAAAACCATGTCCAGCGCCGCCCGGAAAACCTGCACTAAAAGATGCGCTTCCGGCAGATTCAGGCAGGTCGTGCCTAACGATTTCCATGCGTGACCGATGGCATCCAAGCGGATGATGCGCGCCGATTGCCGTGCATAAAACAGGAGAACGTCGAGCAGTCGCAGAAGCACGGCGGGATTGTGGAAATTCAGGTCGATCTGATCGGCGCTGAATGTCGTCCAGAGGTTGACACTCTTACCGTTGCGCAAAAAATTAGTCAACAAAGGATGCGACCGCGCCCGGGTGACGGCGCTCAAATCAGCGTCCGGATCGGTTTCAATGAAAAAGTTGTCGAAGGCCGGGTTTCCGGCGAGATATTCACGGAACCAGTCGCTTTGCGCCGAAATGTGGTTGACGACCGCATCGAATATAAGATCGAACGATGCGCCTAAGGTTTCAATCTCCGGCCAATCTCCGAAGGCGGGATTGACGAATTTGTAATCGATTACCGAAAAGCCGTCGTCCGACGAATATGGAAAAAACGGCAGGAGGTGAACATTTGAAATGAAATCCTTCAGATAATTGCTTAAAAAGATGTTTAATGTTTTCAGTGGCGGTTCGCCGGGCGCCTGAAAACTGTCGCCGTAACAGATCAATGCCACGGTGGATTCGTCCGGAAGCGGTACCGGCCGAGAATTCCGGCGATATTTTTCGACTAATTTTTCGATCTCCGGCAAAATTGACCGGGTGGCTGTTTCGCCGTACAATGCCGTTAAATGTTCGAGAAGCGCCGGAGTCATGCGCTTTGCCGGGATAACAAAATCTGATAAGCCGCCGCGTAGCGTTTGCCGAATTCCCGCAGAGACGGCGCGTTAAAATGCAGACCGTCCGCGGTGACAGTCAAACCATCCGCTGAAACGCAGGTGTAATCCGGCAATGTCGTTTCCAATTCCCTGAAAATCCCGGAGATTTCCCGGCCATACGGATAGCCGATATCCGCATTGATGAAATCGCCGAGTTCGCCGCTGATGAACGGCAGATCCGGCGCATTCAAATCTTTCCTCAGCGCCCGGACAAGTTCGACAAACCGGTTGCGGTATTGTTCCGTCAGCGATTTTTCTCTGGCGTCGTTTTCGCCCTGATGCCAGAGAATGGCGCGCAGTTTACTGTGCGGCTCACAGGATTCACGCACCGTCGCGAGTGCTCTTTGATACAGTGTCGCGCCCGGCATCCATTGTTCGATGGCGGTAAAGCCGACCGCGCAGGGAATCAGCCCGATCGTAACCGATGGAAAGGCTTTCAATAGTTCATCCGCAAAGCTCATAGCCAGGCCGACTCCCGCCAGATCTAACCGATCGTCGTGGAGCGGTTCGATCGCCTTCTGCCAGCGTTTATTTCTAAACATCTGAATCCGGTCATCGACGATTGGCGGTACGCAGTTCATTTCTCCGCGTCCGGCCATGTTCGACTGTCCGATCAGTAAAAATAAATGTCTGTCGTTCATCGGTTAATGCAATTGACGATCAAGCCACCGCAGTGGCCAGTCGTTCGACGATCCGGACGGCTTCATTGGCGTCCTGACCGTAACCGTGAGCGCCGATAGAATCGGCATAATTCTGAGTGACCGGCGCTCCGCCGATGACGATTTTCACTGCGTTGTTCTGCTCGAAATGCTCGACGACTTCTTTCATGTACATCATGGTCGTGGTCAACAGGGCGCTGCACATGATGATATTGACTCCGGCAGTGACGGCTTCGTCGTACTTTTCCACACCACAGTTAGTGCCGAGATCGACGACTTCATAACCCGCGCCTTTCAGCATGATGACGACTAAATTTTTACCGATGTCGTGCAGATCGCCCTTGACGGTACCGACCGCGATTTTGCCGCGGGACCGATGCGCAGACTTGACCAACAACGGTTCGATCAACGTCAATCCCGATTGCATGGCGCGTGCGGCAATGAGCATTTCCGGAACGTAAATCTCGTTGCGGGAAAAACGGTCGCCCATTTCCCGCATGGCCGGGATCATCGATTCATCCAAAAGTTCGCCGACATTCAGATTGCGGTCGATTGCATTCTGGAAAATAGTTTGAACTTTTGCGCGGTCACCGTTCATGATCGCCTGATAAAGTTCTTCGTTACGTGCCATTTTTTCTCCTGTAGTCTAATCTGTTATCTATCAATCTTGTTCTAATTTAATATTCCGAGTCGTTTATTATGATCGAAAACTTTTGTCTGATTCCTGCTATTCGCAAAGGTTGGAATTTCCGGCTGTCGCGTGTGGCGTTGTCTCGTTTCGGATCGCATTCGGTACTCACTCTTTTCCACTCATTCTTTCTCTATGAAAAACAACACAAATTTATCGGTTTTTCATCCGTCTTTAAACAGGCATAACGACGAAAAACATCTTTATATTGTTCAATTGTTGCTCTATATTGTCATCGTGAGTATGATTGCTTTAAAAAAGGACGATTTCATTCCGGTTCCGGCCGGAGCCAACATCACCTTTCACCGTTTGGTTTGGGAAAATTCCGGGAAAGCGGAAAGCATTCGAGCCGGTTCCAACCTGCGATTTCATACGTTGGTCGATGATTCAACGGCGCTTCACACGCATGAATTCGCCGAATTCTTTTTGGTGGTCAGCGGCAAAGTGCGGCATCTCATCAACAGCGAAACGCAGGAACTTCAGAGTGGAATGCTGGTGTTCGTTCGACCGACCGATGTTCATGGCTATGAAAATATGGGAAATTCTCCCTGCGAGATCGTCAACGTCGCTTTTCGGCTGGAGTTTCTGCTGGATTTGAGTTCG
>JBAZPA010000151.1:0-3879 GCA_041648435.1 archaeon | reverse complement strand
CGCCGAAACTCGGCGTGGTGATTGTTTTGCCCGCGCGTTTTACCTGCACTGCTTCGATTGTCGCGCCGCGGTCGGAAAGCGCGAGGCATATTATACGCAGCGCAGTCTCGATGTTTTCCTGCCTGAAGCCTGTAACGTCAATGAAAAGGTTCTTTGTGGCTTCAGTCACTTTTCCCGAGCCCTCGGAATTTATTATGGGGGGCATTGAAAGCACGCCGTTGTTTTCGTCCAGCAGAAGCGGGAACTTTTCGCGGCCTTCGAGCAAATGCGCATACTCTTTTCCCTTTGGGTGCTCGTAAAGTATTTCGCGCAGGCTCATTTGGCGCGAATAGCCGAGGGGAATGAACTCGAAGCCCGGGTCCATTGCGAGGTAGCGGCAGTTTCCCTTCACTTTGTCTGCGTCAAAAACGCCTATCGCGACTTCCTTTCTCTTCCGGCCGAATGTCAGGCAGATTTTTTCCTGCAACTGGATCAATTGGCGCAGGCTTTCATCCGTGACTTTTACGCCGCGGCAGATTGCGTAAACCCCGAGAGGGCGGATTTTTTCGAGCCCCGCCCCGATTGTAACCGTGACTTTTGCGGGCTTCACTTCGGGAAACGGAATCCCTTTTTCGAGGCCGAAGTGGGAGCGCAATTCCCTCGCGATTCCCTCCGTGCTCCACAAATCCGGCCTGTTGGTTTCCTTGATGTCGATTTTCAGGCAGTCCCCTTCGCGGGAATCGATTTCGCCTTTGACGTAAAGCAGCGCCTCCTCGAGCTCGGAATCCGAAAACTTTTTTCCCGCGAGTTTTTCGAGGTCGGATTTTGACGCTTCAATGTTCGGCATTCGGTTTCACTCCAATTCCACCAATGGCTTGCTTCTCAGCCAGCCGAGGTCCTGCGAGAAAAGGTTGCGCACGTCGTTGGTTTCCATTGCGGAAAGCGCCAGGCGGTCGACGCCGAGGCCCCACGCAATCGCGTTTCCCTTAACACCGAGGTTTTCGAGCATTTCGGGCCGGAACATTCCCGCGCCCCCGAATTCAATCCACCCGAGTTTCGGGTGCTTTGCGCTCATCTGCACGGAAGGCTCTGTGAAGGGATAATAATCCGGCAGGAATTTCACTTCCTGCGCGCCGGCGACTTCCTCCGCGAATTGCCTGAGAAGGCCAAGGAGGTGCCTGAAATTGATGTCTTCGCCTACAACGAAGCCCTCGAGCTGGTTGAATTCAATCAAATGCGTTGCGTCCAATACGTCGGGGCGAAAGCAGCGCGCAATCGCGAAGTATTTTCCGGGAACGCTCACTCCTTTCACGATTTGCCTCGCGCTGTGCGCCGTGCCGTGCGCCGCGGGCATTAAGCGTGAAGCGATGTCCTCGCTCCACTCGTACTGCCAGCCGCGGGAATCGGAAATTCCCCCGCTTTCGTGCGCGGATTTCACTTTTGCGACTGTCGCTTTGTCGGGAAGCTTCCCCTTTGCGGGCCTGAGCAATTGGTACGTGTCAGTCCAGGTGCGCGCGGGATGGTCCTGGGGCTGGAACAGAACGTCAAAATTGAAGAATTCGGTTACAACAAGGGGCGCGGGCATTTCCGTGAATCCCATTGAAACGAGTTTCTCGCGCACAATGTCGAGGAACCGGATGTAGGGCTGACGCCTTCCCGCGAATGCCTCCTGAACGGGATCCGACAGATTGTAGTTCCGGAATTCCTTTTTTTTCCAGTCCCCTGATTTTATGAGGGCCGGGGTGAGCTGGTTTATTTCGTCCCTCAATTCCATTCCCGCGCTCAGGGCCCCGATGCCCTGCTTTGTCAGGGAAACGAAGTAACTGGATTTCGCGCGGATTTTAAGGAAGCCCGGGCGCTTCGAAAGCTCCTCGGCGAAACCAGCCCATGATTTTGAAAGAGAGGACAGGGAAACCGGAATTTTCGATTTGCCTATTCCGCGCAGGAATTCCTGCTCCGCGCTTTCCTTCCGCAATGCGCTTTTTCCTTCCGCGGTAAGCCTTGCGGTGTTTTCTTTTATTTCAATCCAATTCTTTTTCTTTGCGTGCCCCAGCGCAATTCCGATTCTTTCCTGCGGAATTTCCTTCACTTCGGAAATAAGAACGAATTTTTCTTCCGAAAGCGATTTCAGGAGGTTTGATTCGTCAAGGCCGTGCTCCGCGGCGTGAATTCCCTCGTTTCCAAGCTCGATTGTATCGGATTTTTCCTCGCGTATCAGCGCAAAGCCCTTCTGCTCGAGCCAGCGCGATGCCCTTGAGGCTGAATCCGGATTAAGCATTGCCTTCTTCGCCAGTTCCGCGAGCGGAAGCTCGGAATGCCCCAGGCTTGAAACCACGAGCTTTTCCCCGCGCGTCAACTGGCTCAGGTCTTCGGTTTCCTTGCGCATTTTCAACGAAAATAATGGATGCGTTCTTTTTTTAATCCGCATTCCGGCCTTGCACCCTAAGAAAAGAATATTAATCAAGAAAACCGTTCTTGGAAAGGGAAGCGAAGAAATGGAATCCGTGTTTTTGGGAAAGGGGAAAGACGCCCGCGGAAAACTGCTTTGCGCATCCTTTGGAATGGTTTTCCTGCTCTGGTTCGCGTCGGGGGCGTTCGCGGAAAATCCATCCCTGAAAATAATTCCCCCCAACCTCACGAGCACGCAGGTTCCTGAATTCTGGGTAACCCAGTATTCGGGAAGCGCGGGAAACTTCAGTGCCGAGATTTCGGGGATTTCATCCGGAGAGTACTACGATTTCAACCTTTTCATTCCGCCCTGCGGGGCAGGAATCGCGTGCCAGCCCTATTACTCGCCTGTTTCGGTTAAGGGCGTTCAGGGAATATCAACGAATTCGGGAAGCTGCGAGTACGATTCCGCAATGGGCGCAATAAGGTGCAGGAAAGTCAAGGCTGATGGCGAAATTATTTCAATCGGGTTTTCCGCGCTCAACGCCTCGGATTCAGGAAAAACAATGCAGAGGGAAAATGAAATTGAAAAATGGAGGATTGACTCTAACGGGTTTGAAAGAGTTGGTTGGCTTTTTGTGCTAAATAATAATAAAAAATTCCCCCAATCGGTTTTTCCCGTAAGCGTGCTCAGCCCGATAGCCGAAATCAGCGCCCCCTCGTCCGCCTTGAGCGGAAGCGCGGCGATTTCCGCGAACGAAAAAATCCTCAATGGGTTCCCAAGCAATCCGGCCGGCGTGAATTTTTTTGAAAGGCCAAGCGGAACAACGGAATGGGCATTGATTGGAAGCGGAACAAAAAGCGGCTTTGTGTGGAGCGCAAACTGGAACACGAATGCCGTGAAGAACGGGGCTTATGAAGTTTACGCTTATGCGTGCGCGGAAACGGTTCCCGCGAATTCGTGCGGAGCGAGCCCGATTGTTTTAATGGAAATTTCAAATCCGGTTCAGGCGCCGGCCGACACTGCAGCGCCAAGTTTCGCCTCGGGGCCGGACGCAACGGCAATCACTGACTCGAAGGCAGCAATCAACTGGACAACAAATGAAAACGGCAATGCGCTGGTGCGTTACGGAACCGGAACCCAATACCAGAATTCCGCTTCAAGCGCGGTTTACTCGAAAACGCAGTCAGTGCCGCTTCAAAACCTGGCTCCCGAAACACGGTATAATTTCACTGCGGAAACCTGCGACGTAAGCTTGAATTGCGCGGCCTCGCCGTCGTATGGCTTTATGACAAAATCCGCTGCGGCTTCTCAGCAAGTTACAGTGCAGCCGCCAGCGCAACCCCCTGCCGCGCAGAACACCGCGCCCCGGATTCTAAGCGCAAGCGCGAGCCCCCAAACCGCGCTTTCCGGCTCGATAGTCGAGTTTTCCGCGACAGCTTCCGATGCAGAGGGAAACGCGCTTTCGTATTCGTGGGATTTCGGGGACGGAAAGAAAAGCAGGGAGCAGA
>JBAZPA010000150.1:0-3917 GCA_041648435.1 archaeon | reverse complement strand
ACTTACCGATTTTTGTGCCAACGCCCGGCGCATCCACGTGAAAGATATAAATTCCGTAAGCGATTTCATTCCCGTCTTTTGACAAAATATCCCAGGGTTCCATGCCGTCGTCTGCCGTGCTGCTATGCTCGATAGTATCGACCAGATAGCCGCGGATATTATAAATACGGATCGTGCATACTCTTGGCAAATGGAAGAAGTGGAGGCGTCTTTCGCCCCGGCCGTATTTATACATGTTAACCGGTTCCCATGAAGCGGTGACGACGTACGGATTCGGCACCACGCAGATGTCGTCCAATTCCGCCTTGGCTAGCGCGTCGCTGGAATCAGCGCCCTGCAGGGTTAACCGGAATATATCACCCAAGCGAAAGGGCTTGGTAGTAGCCAGATATATTTTATCACCAGCTTGTGGTGGATCAACAGTGATCCATGTGGTGTCTGCATAGGGAACCTCATCTACCCACACTGTATCAATCTCATATAATGGTGTAAATCGAATCATCCAGGAAGTATAACGCTTGTAAATAAAATTGGCATCAGGTACAATGATTATAATATCATCACCGTGACTGTATTTCCCATCCTTATCAATGTCCGCCAATGCATAAAGCGCATTCATTGAATCGGTAACATTATAAATCCCTATATTTGATGGCAGAGATATATATCCAAGAACACCAGCTGTGTATGTATAAACCGAATCATAAAATGTAATGATGTAATCTGACGGTTGGTTTATATTCAACCGGATAGTATCATTACCTACCACAATACTCTCATTGTTCGGATTTAAACGGATTTTGGGAATGTAGTCAAAACTACCTTCCAGGAATCGCGTTTTTTCTTCATCAATCCCAATATCGGTATCATTATAAATTGTCACAGTAATTCCGCTAAACACCGGACTCTCAGAACCACTAAGGTCAACATAAATACTATCAAGAACCAATGTATCTGCGGTAACGTCCCTTACAGAATAGTAAGGAAATTTTTCCGTATGAAATTTCGTGTCTTCCGTAAAGGCCAGTTCATATGTTGTTAAACCCGATGGAATTTTATACTTCTCCACAATGTCTACCTCGATACTGCCCGTACCGGGCCCGACATGCTCAATATCGCCTTTAATCTGGGCCGGAATGTAGCCCGCTGCCGCCGGGCGGGGAACAGCCACACCACAGTTGATATCCGTAAAGGTTACCTGGCCAAGTGAATTCATGGAGATAATCGCCGAACATTCCGAAGGTTGAAAACCTTCAACACCGTTGTCAGTATAAGTATATAATCCATAATCATAGGAAACGATTGCGTAATAATACGTCTGACCGTTTTTTACTTCTTTATCAGTGTAGGCATGCCGAATTCCGGTATCATCACCGAGATTAAATTTTATTCCATATATGTCAACCGGGTGAGGACCTTTTTTCCCGTCCTTCAAATCGAACTGCGCGATCGGTTTCCGGTATGTGGCATTACCATAAGAATCCGTAATGACCTTACTTTCCAGAAAATCGGGTTCGGTGCCGCGATAGATCATATACCCTTCAAAGTCATATTCCTGTAAAAACGGGTCGTATGATCTTTCCGCAACATCGTCCCAGACTAATGTCACTTCGCCGTCGCCCGGATAGATTTTCAATGTCGGTTTCAGCGGCGGCTTGGAAAACTGGTAATCCGCATTATATATTTGCTGAACGGCTTTTTTATTTTTAACAAGGTCGTCCTTGTCTTCACCAAACAGTAATGCCATGGAATAGCACTCAGTCTGATTCATCAATAACGGAAAAGATCCCGAAGAGAAAAACATACTTAAATTATTGGGTTGTACAATTTCATCCATCGGTGGAGCCAAACGACTAAAAACATCCCAGTTCCCTTCGTCATCTGTCAATTCATATCTATGTGTCGGAAAAATATCAAAACCAGTTAATCCGATCTGATCGGACTCGTCCGGATCGGTCTGGTTATAATTCGGTTCGCCATTAGTCGGCAGACCGTCGCCTTCCCCTTCATCCGGACCTGTGTAATTAATATCATGGGGGCCGACTCCATCCGCACCTACGTCATCATTTAAGGGTTCATCCGAATCCCAAACTCCATTGCCGTTGACGTCCGTATAAGGCGTCCAGTCACAGTCTTCGTCCGATAACCAGTGCGCTTTGGGAGAATAAAGATAGGTTTCGACGAATTTCGCCCAGCCCGCACCGCTGAATCCATAGGGGTAATCACTCAAGTAAGTTCCGGGGCCGTCACTTTCCCGCGATTCGTCCGTCATTCCATCGTTATCATTATCTTTGCCGTCAGTGGAGATTCCGGGACTTTCCAAAAAGGCATAGCCGGCGTAACCGATCGGGTACCAGTTGCCCGGATAACCGACCGCGCCGGGCGGGCCGTATGCAAAGGCAATATCCAGATCCAGATTATATTCGCCAATGTTTTGAATATTTCCACCAACACCGCCAATTCCCCAATCAATATATTCCGAGAAATAGGCCTTACGATAATCATGTGTAGATTCGTTTGTTATGTCATATAACCAAAATATACAATCTTCAGCAAGGACCTGGCTCCATTGAAATCCACGGGCTTTGACGAACAATCCCAGGCCACCCCGGGTGGTATCTCGATTGTCGCAGTAAAAATTCATCTCCAGATTCGGTTCTTTATCCGGATTATCGTCAAATACGAAAACGGTTTCAAGATCGGCATTTAAAACGCCTTTCCCAAAATAGCCATTCCAGTATCCTGCCCAGGAACGCGGTTTATCCAGCCAGTATTCAGGCCAGGTATTCGGATTATTACTCATAGCCGGTGAAGTGTTTGTTTTTTCATCCATATTAAACCAGTTTGGACGAGCTTCAAACCCCCATGGTACGCCTTCCGGCGATACATCGACAAATTCCCGATACTGGGTTTCCATCGGATGGATTGTCTCGCCATTCGAATTTTGTGTTTCGACAGAAACGATCAGCGTTATATCATCAAGGTAATGCCGCTCGGCGCTGGGCCAGCAACCGGACGGTTCGTCAGGATAATCGCCGACCTCACAATAATTCCAAAACAAAGTCGAAACGAGGTTACCATTCATCAAACCGCGCCGACGATACAGCTGATTCCCTCGCATACTTGAAGGAGTTTGCGCCAGCGTCGTCACCTCCGCAAGCGCTAAAAGAATCACAAACAGGAAAATTGCATACTGTTTTCTTTTCATATTGAATATCTTCATTTTGTGTTCAATTATTTTGGCCGAAAGAGACCGAACAGCCGATAATGATATTGCGCGGTTCGTCGTAATAATTGGGCTGGACGTACCACTCATCCAGCGTCCCGTAACCACGATAGGTTTCAAAGATCATATTATAATTGTAATCGGCAGAACCGCTGGACGAATAAACCTCCAGATTGTTTCGCCGGTCGAAAAGATTCTTGATTTTGATAAACGGCGAAATCATGACGGTTTTAACCTGAAAATCTTTAGATAAATTCAAATCGAACGTCATGGTTATCGGCTTGCGTTCGCCGTTCAGAATGCGGTTATTATAATAGGGAGATTCGCGGGTATAAGGTGTGCCACTGCCGATTTTCCCGATCAGGCTAACATGAAATCCCATCTGGGTCGTCGTGGTAGTGAGATTGAGCGAATGGGTTTGATCCCAATCCAGCGGCTGGCGTTTTTTCTCGGATTGGATCGGCGGATCCGATTCCTGATTCTTGGATTCATCCAGCGGATCGGAGGCGTTGCCGGTCGCGGACTGATAAGTATAGTCAACCGAAAAGCCGATTCCGCCGGGTATTTCGCGTTTTTCCAGAGCCAGCGTTACACCTTTAATATTCGCGTAATCGCGATTGATAAAGTGCCAGAATTTGCCACCGTAAATGTTGGTCATCGTAATCTGGCCGATCAGGTCGCGAATGTCTTT
>JBAZPA010000149.1:0-3937 GCA_041648435.1 archaeon | reverse complement strand
GTGTGAATTTTAAAGATGGGAAGGTCAAGATCGAAGTCATTGCCGATCCCAAAGACCCGCATGCCGAAGAAAAAGCAAAACAGGCGTTGAAACAAAAACTGGTCGATTTGGTGAAGAAAAACGCCGAAGATGATTTACCATTACTCAAAGACCAGTTAAAAGCGCCCGACGGTAAATCGGTTACACAGGCGAATGTCGAGCCGTTCTCCAAATCGGCCGTCTCGAAAGGCGACATCGGCACGGAAAATTACAAAAGTGGAGACGGACAAAACCGGACGGTTTATTCTCTGACAATTCCCCTGGTTCCGAACCATATCGAAATCCGCGCCACGCGGTTTAAGGACGAAATCATCCGGCAAGCCAAACGATTCGACCTCGATCCGCGTCTGATTTTTGCCGTGATTCATACCGAATCCTTTTTCAATCCGAACGCGCAATCGCTGGCGCCCGCTTACGGACTTATGCAATTGGTGCCGTCAACCGGTGCGCGTGATGCTTATAATTATTTGTACAAACAGGACAAATTTCTGACATCGGACTATCTGCTTGTTCCCGAAAACAATATCGAACTCGGTTGCGCCTATCTCAGCAAAATCCGGAGCGTCTATTTCGGCGCCGTTGAGGACGACGATAAAGCGAATTACTGTACAATCGCCGCTTACAATGCCGGTCCTGGCAACGTCTCGCGCGCCATCTCCGGCAGTACGAAAATCGCCGACTGTCTGCCGGTTATCAATTCCAACGATTCGACGTGGCTCTACAACAAACTGTTGAGAGATTTGCCATCGGATCAGGGGAAAAATTACCTGAAAAACGTGTCGGGAAGGATGAATATCTACGAAGCGTGGAAGTAAACGGGAACGAATCGACCGGCTAACGGCAATTTTATCGGTAAATAGCGTTTGAGGCGTTTTGGTTTCTGATTCATTTCGTTTTGGGGATTTCTCCTTTCACGTGTTCTGAATAAATATTCTGAAATTTTTTATCGATGCTTGAAGTAAGTATTGATTAATTCAATTTTCCGGCTTAGAATAAGACAAACGAAAAGGAGTCTGTTGAAAAGCAAAAACAAGACGGAAAGATTTTACAGGCGAGGTTTCTCCCTCGATTTTTCGCCACGTCCGTCGGGATGAATTTCAATGGCGACTAGTGAAATGAAAAAATGAGAAAAATATGAAGAAAATTCTGTATCTGTTACTGGCTTTGACAAGTTTCACTTTTCTTAAAGAATTTGTATTCGCCGACGAACTTCTGAACATCGCCGTTCTGGACTTTGAAGGCATCGGCATCTCCGAACCTGAATCGCGAACGTTGACCAGTCGGCTAAGAACGATTCTGTCCGGCTATCCGCAGTATCAATTGATTGAACGCGGAAAAATGGACGAAATTCTCAAGGAGCAATCGTTTCAACTGAGCGGCTGTACGTCCAATGAGTGCGTCGTTGAGATCGGAAGACTGCTCAGCGTCGAGCAAATGGTAGCAGGGTCGTTTGGTCTCGTCGGACAGACTTACACCATCGACATGCGGATTATCGATGTCGAAACCGGAAAAGTCGTGAAAACGTCTCAAACCAACCTTCGCGGGAAAATCGACGACGTTTTGGAATTCGGACTGAAAACTGGCGTTGATAAACTTCTTGATTTTAGCAAAACGATGGCATCGGTCAGGATTATCACGATTCCCGATTCCGCCGAAATCGAAATCAACGGAACGAAAAAAGGAACGACGCCGGTTCTTCTTCAGAATCTTCCCGCCAATGTCGTTCTGACATTTTCTGCCTCAAAACCGGATTATCAAACCATCACACAGACATTAAAACTACGTCCCGGTACGAATTCACCGGTCACATTTACGCTGGAACATCTGAAAGGTAAACTCTCAGTCACTGGCTCGCCAACCGCCGCTGGAATCAAATTGGGGCGACAACAAATCGGCGTTAGCCCAATTATTGACTACCAAATCGAAACCGGCGTTTATCAATTGCTCATCGCCAAACCAAAATACGCCGTCTGGCAACAGAAAATCGAGATTTCAGCTGAATCACCGACGGAGATCAATTTTACTCTCAGACCGCTGTCCAAACGAAAAGCAATAGCACGTTCGGTTTTCTTTCCGGGAATGGGACAGTTTTATCAGCGCTATCCCCTGAAGGGAATCGTCTTTTCGGCGGCGAGCCTCGCGCTGGCATACCTGTCTTTTGATTCTCATATAAAATACGCGGACTGCAAAGACGTCTGGACAAAAAACCGCGACATCTACAATCAAAACACGACTGGGCTGGAATGGGCTGAACAGAAGAAAGCGCTCTATTTATCCTTCGATAAGATGAAAGACGCCGAGAAAAAACGGAATTATTTTCTGTACGGTTTGGGCGCCGTCTGGACAATTAACCTGATCGAAATCGCATGGTAGGATCAATTATGAAACACATCTGGATAGTATTTATCGCTTGTATGGTTCTTTGGCTGGGATGCGAGTCGATTGACAATCCCGGCGCTGACAATCCGCTCGACCCGGATAATCCGGGATATATCGAACCGGAAGTAACTATTGTGGATGGACCGGCCCCGGATATGGTTGAATCTATCCCGAATGTCACATTTATTGTTGGGTTGAATGAAACCGCCCAGGAATTCGTCTACCGACTCAATCAGAGTGTCTGGAGTTCATGGCGCACTGATACGGTCGTGACTTTGACTTTTCTCGATGAAGGTGATTATTTATTCGAATGCAAGGCTCGCAACACAGTAGGAATTGAAGGTCAGATAATTGGCAGCACTTTCCGCATCAATGCGATTACAGGACCGGCTTTACGTTTTTACCCACGCAAGGTAAGTGTTGCGCCGAACGAAGAGTTCACCGTCGAAGTCTGGGCGGAAGAAGTCAACAATCTGGCGGGTGCAGAAGTCGAAATTCCTATCAATACGGATGTTCTCGAGTTCATTTCAGTTGATTATCTCTCAATTTTGGGAGAGGCAGGAAATCTGCTCTGTGTCAATGAAGATACACCGGGTACCGCGCTTTTCAAATCGACACAGTATCGGGTTGGGCAACCGGCGACGGTCAGCGGTAGTGGTTCACTGATGAGACTGACGTTCAAATTCAAGGGCGCACAATCGTCTCAACTGGCATTTTCGACAAATTGCGCTATGCTGGATTCGGCAATGCAGGCGATTCCGATTCATGAATTGGTTGGATTGGAGATTGTCAAGGAATGAAAACCGATAAATCGGTACAGATCGTGAGGTTATCGACAATTATGCAAGAACCGCTTGCACAAATTCCATCTATCGCTAGTCACAAACACACAGAACTGGACAACGGAAATAAACGATTTCTCAATTCGATAGAACAGTCGTTCAGTTCGATAGATTGGTTATTCAGTTCAATGGATCAGTTGTTCGCTTCGATAGCCCAGCCGTTCAGTTCGATAGATTGGTTGGTCAGTTCAATGGATCAGTTGTTCGCTTCGATAGCCCAGCCGTTCAGTTCGATAGATTGGTTGGTCAGTTCAATGGATCAGTTGTTCGCTTCGATAGCCCAGCCGTTCAGTTCGATAGATTGGTTGGTCAGTTCAATGAATCAGTTGTTCGCTTCGATAGCCCAGCCGTTCAGTTCGATAGATTGGTTGGTCAGTTCAATGGATCAGTTGTTCGCTTCATTAGCCCAGCCGTTCACGGCTGGGACAGAGATAATAGATAATCACAAATCGGATGGCGTTTACGCCATTCAAAACGGGGAGTCGATCTATGTCGCACACCTATTCTAAAATCTGGCTTCATTTCATCTGGTCAACTCACGAGCGCGTTTCGCTCATTGCGCCGAATTGGAAATCCGAACTGATTAACCATTTTAAGGAAAATTCCCAAAAGAAGGCGATTTATATCGATACAGCGAATGGCGTGTCCGATCATTTTCATCTGCTTATCAACCTTTC
>JBAZPA010000148.1:0-3997 GCA_041648435.1 archaeon | reverse complement strand
ACTTCTCCCTCAGTTTCTCGAAGAAAAGCGAGTAATTCACGAGCACTTCACGCAATACCACGAGGCACAACGCTGTGCTTTCGCCGTGCTTTTTTCCGGTTATGCCCTTGTAAAGCCCCAAATCGCGCTTGGGAAACTTGCGCGCGGAATAAAGGAGGTTCTGCTTTCCCGAAAGCACGAGCAAATTGTTCAAATCCTCGTTCTCGGATTCGGGCAAAGCATCCTTGAGGTTTATGAGAGTGAAATTGGGGTAGGTTTCAAGGAAGTTTATGTCAATTCCAAGAAGTTCCCGAAGGTCCCTTATTCCCTTGATTTTTGAGGCGGCCTTCTCGAATTCGTCGAAACCCGAAAACACTTTTATCATTTCTTGCGCCCCTAAAAAAACCAAACCAAAACTCAGGCAGAATAAAGTCGGTTGAATTATTTATTTGTTGCGCAAGGCGCGGCTTTGTGCAAGTATTATTTTTCGGGTCGGGACAGAAAAACAACGTTGTCGGCAATCGCCTTGCAACAAACCGACAAACCCCAATGCCGGAAGCTTAATATTGCGCCCTGCCCGCATTCTTTGCATGAAAGGGAGTTTTCTCATTACTCCGGATAGCGAGAACGTTATCACGGAGAAAGGCGTCAGGGCGTTCGTAATGGAGCGTTTGCTCAACAGCCCGTTCAATAAAGGCGCTGTTTTTAACATCGACAAAAAAACAATAAATTAGAAATTCCCGAGTTGATGAGGTCAAGCCAGGCATTAATGGTCGGGCAATTGGAGAATGGCATAAATGTTCAATTACGCATTTTGAATTCTTTAGAAAACGGATTAGAGTCTTTGGAAAAATTGCCCAAAAAAATAGCTGAAAGCCTGAAACAATAAAAAATTCAGGAGAAAGCGGAATCCCATTTGCCTTCCGCGATTTCCGCCTGCATTTCCTTGGCCTTCTTTCCCTCGATTGTAACGCCCATCGAGTTGCAGGTTCCGATTACCTCGCGACAGGCCTTCTTTATTGCAGTGGAAGAAAGGCCTTCGAGCTTCATTTCGGCAATCTTCCTTACCTGTTGCATTGAAAGGTTCCCCGCAACCTCGGTTTTGGCATTGTGCGCCGCGGTCTCGATTCCCAATTCCTTCTTTATGAGCACGCTCGTGGCAGGGCTTCCCACTTCAATCGTGAAATGCTTCCTCGCGTCGACATTAACCTTCACGGGAACCTTCATTCCCGCGTAGGGCTTGGTTTTCTCGTTTATTTGGCTGACGACTTCGCTGATGTTCACCCCGAGGGGGCCCAAGGCGGGGCCAAGGGGGGCAGCGGCGGTCGCTTTTCCGGCTTCAACCATCACTGAAATTTCGGGCATTTTATTCTCCTCCAATAACCAAAATCATTCCGGCAATATCCTTATGTGCTCGGCATGAATCGTAACCGGAATTTTCACTGCGGCCTCGAGAAGCTCCACGGTTACCTCTTCCTTCGCTTGATTCACGCGAATCACTTTTGCCTTCTCGCCCTTGAAGGGGCCTGCAATCAATTCCACTCTCTGGCCTTCCTTGATGCTTTTCATCAAAGGCTTTGCTTCAAGCAGGGAAGAAAGCTCGCCAATTTTCACTTCCCCCCCGACAATTCCGCGCCCTTTTATGTGCGGGGTGTTGTAAATTCCCCTTTGAACCGTGACCTCGTTGTCCGCCTCAATCAAAATGTACCCCTTGAGGCCCGGAATCACGGCAATCGAGTAAATGTTCAATTCATCTTTCCTTATTTTCTGGCTGAGGATGTCAACCACGAGGCCCTCCTGGCCGACCGTCGTTCTTATGGTGAAAATCATATTCGTTCCCCTTTTTCGTTTCCCGAATTCCCCTGCTTCGCTTTTACCTTCCCAAGCCAAGCAGAATGAACACCAATGCTATTATGAAGCCTATTACGCCGATGATGATTATTCCAATCCCCGTGATTTTGGCCATCACGTTGTACTCCTTTTTGTCTGGCTTCCTTGAAACCGTGAAAATCCTGCGGCTGCTTTCCGCAAAATCCGATAATTTTTCCCTTAACTTCAAGAGTTTTTCCTTTAACTTCAATTCCATTTTTTCCACCAAAAACCCACTTTTTGCGGCTTCACGCAAACTTTATTCCCAAATCGAAGTTTCCGCTTCCGCCTGATTTCCCTACAAATTCCTTTATTTCACCCTCGCTGTCAAGGTAGGGGAGCCGCCCGCCCGCAATGACAACCATTGCCTGAATCTTGTTGCGCGGAATGTCGTCATTAATCATTGCGCCCCAGATTATGTGCGCATTGGGGTTGATTTTCGAGCTCACGGTTTCAACCACCATTTCCGCCTCGCGCAAAGTCATGTCCGAGCCGCCTATTACGTTCACCAAGGCGCGGGACGCCTCGCTTATGTCAACGTCGAGCAAAGGGGAAGTAAGCGCGTTCTCAATTGCTTCAAGCGCCCTTGACTCCGAAACTTTCTCGGTTTGGCTTTCCCCCAGTCCGATCATTGCGGCCCCGCCCCTTTCAAGTATTGTGCGCAAATCCGCGAAATCCAGGTTTATGAGGCCGGGCTTTGTAACCATTTCGGTAATGCCCTTTACCGCGTTAGTAAGCACTTCGTCCGCGACCTTGAATGCCGCGTTGACGGGCAGGTCCGGGGCGATTTCAAGTATCTTGTCGTTCGGAATGACTATTACCGTGTCAACCGCCTTCCGGAGCTTTGCGAGGCCCGACATTGCATTCTCCATTCTTTTCTTTCCCTCCACAGTGAAGGGCAAAGTAACTATCGCAATCGTGAGCGCCTTGAGGTCGTGGGCTATTTCAGCGACAACCGGTATCGCGCCCGTTCCCGTTCCCCCTCCGAGACCGCAGGTGACGAAAACCAGGTCCGAGCCGTCAAGCAGTGACTGGAGGTCTTCCGCGCTTTCCCTTGCCGCGCCCTCGCCGACATCGGGATTGCTTCCCGCCCCGAGTCCGCGCGTGAGCTTCTTTCCTATAAGTATTTTTTTGTCGGAATTGATTCCGATGAGCGCCTGGGCGTCTGTGTTCAGCGCGTAGGTTTCCGCGCCCTGAATGCCGATTTCGCTCATCCTGTTGATTGTGTTGTTTCCGCCGCCGCCGACTCCGACAACGCGGATTTTTGCCTGCGAAGTGGCAAGCCACTTCATGAGGTCCTCGTTGGTTTCGCTGACTTCCTTTTTTGCCTTCTTTTGCTTTTCCTTCTGGGCAACGGCCTGCGCCGAAACCACGAAGCCGGGAAGGATTATGGAAGTGTTCGCATCATTTTTGGGAACCACGCTGCTTATTGCGCTGTTTACAATGGATTTCAAGACAAGGCCTCCTGAAGCACTCTCGTTCCGCCGCAAAGTTTCTTTTTGAAACAAAGGCAAAACAAAAAGTATAATAAACTCCAAACTGGTTATCAGTAAATTAGCCCTTTAATAATTTAAAAAGCTTTTGGGGAGGGTTGAAAGGCATGGCAGCGCTCAATGAAACGGTTTCCGCGATAAAAAGCCTGAAAATACAGGGTGCTTCCGAAGTCAGGAAGGCGGCAGTGCTTGCAATCGCGCAGGAAGCCGAAAAGACAAATGCAAAGGGAATCGGGGAATTCAGGGGCAAAATGCGGAACGCAATCAGGGAACTTTACAATTCCAGGCCGACCGAACCCGAACTGAGGGCCGCAATGCAGGCATTATTGCACGAGTTGGCTGAAGCGCATGAAAGCGTTGCGGAAGCAAAGCGGGAACTGAAAAAAAAGTGCATTGAATACGAGAAGGACCGCGAAAGCGCATTGAAGAGAATCGCGGAAATCGGGGCGAGGAAAATCGAGCCGGGGCAAACGATTCTGGTGCACTGCCACAGCCACTCCGTGATGGGAATACTGAAGAGGGCGAAAAAGGCGGGAAAAAAATTTCAGGTGATTTGCACCGAAAGCAGGCCGCTGTTTCAGGGAAGAATCACGGCAAGGGAATTGTGCGAAGCCGGAATTCCGGTTACAATGATAGTTGATTCCGCTGTGGAAAGC
>JBAZPA010000147.1:0-4019 GCA_041648435.1 archaeon | reverse complement strand
AAAAAGTGGGAAAATATCATCGTTCCCGATCCTCATCCGCTGTTCGTCATCGTGCCGGGAAAAGTCGAACTTTGGGAAAAATCGAACGAAAAAGCCTTCGGTTCTGTAAATTATCACCCGTGAAGTATGAATTGTGTAGATCGAATTGGATAAATAAATGAGATGCAAAACGAAATATCTACCGACTTGGAAGGATTTCTTTTTTATCGGAATCGTCCCGAACCTTCGGGATCTGGCAAACCGTCCCGAACCTTCGGGATTCGGCCAATCCTTTATCCAAAATCCGCAATGGATAAAAGTCGCCGGCGGCCTGAATTTCCCGGAAGGACCGGCATGGAATGGAAAAGATGCTCTCCTCGTTTCCAATTGTTACGGCGGCTGGATCGCCCAAATCACCGATTCAAAAGTCGATACGTTTGCGACGATTCAATCGACTGGAATTCAAAAAACTAACGGAACGGCTTTCGACCGCTACGGAAATCTGTTCGTCTGTGATTTCGGGCTGAAAGCGATTTTAAAAATCTCACCGCATCAACCCGCGACGATCGTTGCCAATTCCTGTCAAAACCAACCGTTCAATCGTCCGAACGATCTGGCGTTTGCGAAAAACGGCGATCTCTATTTTACCGACCCGAATCAGTACGATCGCCAACATCCCGACGGAAAAGTCTATTGTGTTTCCGGAAAAGACCCCGATTATTCGGGGTTCGGATTATTCATGACGCGATCGCATTTCCCAACGGCATCGCATTTTCCGAAGACGGCAACCGGTTGTTCGTCTGTGAATCGGCGGCGAACCGCATCCTTTTATTTGACGTTTTACAAAACGGAAACATCGCCAACGGCCGCCCATTCGTCGAACTTCCCGGCGGAGATCCGGACGGCATTGCGCTGGATGTTCGCGGAAATCTGTATGTCGCACATTTTGGCGGCGGCGCCGTTTATATCATTTCTCCCGACGGAAAAATCCTGCAGAAAATCCCGACTCCCGGGAAAAAGCCCAGTAATCTTGAATTCGGCGAAAATGACATGAAGACACTTTTCCTTACTGAAGTTGAAACCAATTCCGTTTACCGATTGCAGGTTCCCGTTTCGGGTTCGAAACTATTTCGATCATCTCAATTCAAATAAAGTTCGAAAATCCAAACTCAGGATAATATTCGGACAAAGAACTCGTCGAGCATCCGTCGGTTTACAATCCCGAAGGTTCGGGATGGAAATTGAGACGTTACAGCGCGACTTCGCACGTTATGAAAAAGTCAAAAAGTTTATGCTTCTCCCGGAACCGCTGTCGATCGATAAAGGCGAAATGACGCCGAGTCTGAAGATCAAGCGGTCAACGCTCGAAGCCAAGTATAAGGAGCAAATCGATCAACTTTACGCCGAAGAATCTATCGTAAAATCGTAGAGAACAACCTCCCGGAGGCTCCAAGCCTCCGGGAGGTTCATCCTTTTCATTTTCATTTAATCAATAAGCACTTACGGGTTTCGGTAAAATCGCCAGCCTGGATATGGTAAAAATAGACGCCGGAGGGATAATGTTCTGCATCCCACTGAACAGAGTAATACCCTGGTGTCTTCCACTCATTGACTAATTTCTCGACAATCCTACCGTTCAGATCATAGACAAATAGTTCAACTCGTGCCGACTTTGGCAGAGCATAGCAGATTGTCGTTACTGGATTAAAGGGATTGGGAAAATTCTGGTTGAGTGCAAATTTGGTGGGGATAATCAACTCTTCTCTAATACCGGATAACGACACTGAAAAGCTTCTGCTCTGACTAAACGGTCCTGCTCCTGCGTCGTTCATTGCCTTCACCCACCACCAGTATGTTTGATTGTTGTTTAGCTGTCGGATAATTTTTACTGTGTCCGTGATTGTAGTATCAATAAAGGGACTTGAAAAGACAGAATCTACAGACCACTCTATCCAATAACGAAACACTTGCGGTTGACTCTGATTCCACACCAAGATAACACTATCGGATTGAATATTTGCCAAGTTGAATGGTGAAACTAGCGAAACTTTACCGGGCAAATTGATGGCAAAGTCAGCAGTGATAGTCTTGTTACCATCCATCACGATCGTTAACGGGCTCTCAGTTCCGCTTGCATCACCACTCCAGTTGACGAAATGGTAATCCGTTGATGGTGTTGCCGTCAACTGAACGCTCGTTCCGTGATCATAGATTGCCTGATCAGGATTCTTCGTCACCGTTCCATTCGTTGCGTTGACGGTTAGACTGTACATGTTGATGGCAAAGTTTGCTGTGATGGTTTTGTTGGCGTCCATGGTAACGGTCAAAGGATTTTGTGTTCCGCTTACATCACCGCTCCAGTTGGCAAAGTGGTAGCCAATTACTGGTGTTGCTGTCAATTCAACGCTCGTTCCGTGATTGTAGATTGCCTGATCAGGATTCTTCGTCACCGTTCCATTCGTTGCGTTGACGGTTAGACTGTACATGTTGATGGCAAAGTTGGCAGTGATGGTTTTTCTGGCGTCCATGGTAACGGTCAAAGGATTCTGTATTCCGCTGGCATCACCACTCCAGTTGGTAAAGTGGTAGCCAGTTACTGGTGTTGCTGTCAATTCAACGCTCGTTCCGTGATTGTAGCTTGACTGATCGGGATTCTTCGTGACCGTGCCATTCGTTGCGTTGACGGTTAGACTGTACATGTTGATGGCAAAGTTGGCAGTGATGGTTTTGTTGGCGTCCATGGTAACGGTTAAAGGATTCTGTGTTCCGCTTGCATCACCGCCCCAATGGTCAAACTTATAGCCTGAATTTGCGTTGGCGGTTAATTGAACGGTTTCATTGTATGAAAATTCGGTTTTATCAGGATTTTTACTTACACTCCCTGAACCAGACGGACTCACATTGATTGTCAAAGTGCAATAAGAGATCAATACCGAACTAGTGCTTGACCAACCTGAAACCACACCAGTGTGTGTTTGACAATGGGCATGAGCTTTTATTGTTTTCGTTCCTGAACTGCTGTAACTATGAGTCTGAGAAGATGATCCCCAGTCCGATTGCGTGCCGTCTCCCCAGTCAATTTGATATTCAACCGTATGCCCTAAATTACTGTTCGATCCATCTATGTAAAAGGTCAAACTCTGTCCAACCTTACCGCCCGATGGGCATGTTGGCGTGTTGGGGGTGGAAACTGTCTCTTGTTGCTGAATATTAAATGACCAATAATTTGACCATTGTCCAATTGGACTATTAGAACGAATACGCCAATAATAAGTTTGACCATTGGTTAAATCTTGATTGTCTAATTGCCAGGATGTCCCATAAATTGTTAAGTTGTCTCTAACCATATCTGTAAAAGAGCTATTTCTGGAAAGTTGTAGTCCATAATAATTTGATCCTGTAACAGAAGACCACTGAAAGGTGGGCCTAATATCTGTTATTTCAGAACCATTTGAAGGAGAAATTAAAGAAGGTGCAGGTAAACCATCGAAATAGAACAACCATTCACTTGAATAATCAGACCAATTTCCATTTAAATAGGCTCTAACTTTCCAGTGAAACTCACCTAAAAGTGTTGGGGAGTAAGGATAATTTGTGGACGTTGTGTAATCTGTCAACCAAGAGGAACTCCCTGGGAATTTTAAAGAAAGTTCATAATTTGTTGCACCTGAAACACTATTCCACTGAAAGCTAATGCTGCTTGTCTGATGAGAACCGTTGGGAGGCGAAATGAGGGTTGGAGGTTGTGTAGATGAAGGGGTTTGGAAATACAATGTAATAGATACACTACTCCACCCTACACTGTTATGGGCTTGCATATTCCATCGGTACTTTTTATCATATTCTAATTTACCGCTGGGTACTTGATGAGATGAGCCGTATACTTGCTGTGGATTGTAAACAAGATTGCTCGATCCATAAGGATACTCGCTTATACCAAGAGCATAATAATCTGCACCTGCGGACTCGTTCCATTGAAGTATTGGTGTGAGAGCACTAATAATAGAACCAGGCTCAGAAGTTGAACCTGGAGAAACTAG
>JBAZPA010000146.1:0-4020 GCA_041648435.1 archaeon | reverse complement strand
TGATTGGGTATTTATATGGAGTGCGTCAATCCACCTGCGGCGGACTGGTTTCGTTGACGCTTTCAACGAAGTCAAAAGTATGATTCGGTTTAACATAATCAACCATCATGTAAAAACAAAGAAGGGCCGGATGACCAGCCCTTCCTGATGAACGATGAAATTGAATGACTAAAAGTACATATTGAGACCGAAATTGATCCGGCGCGGCGCACCGATGAATACTTCGGCGTCATCGGCTTTGTGGGCTTTAGCGTCATAGGCATTATACAGACTGTTATCAATTGCATCCTGAATGTACAATGCATCCGTCAGGTTGAAGATGTGACAGAAAACCTGAAAACGGACGCCGACTAATGTGACGGGAATGTTGTACATGGCATGGACGTCTATCTTCGAGTACGAGGGAACCTGCCAGCTTTGCTCGCGGTCAGCAACGCCGTTAGAACCGATAATACGGCTGGCCGGATCCCATTCCGCCCAATACCGATCGTAATAATTCAACGTCGCCTGAACCGTCAGTCCGCGAATTGGATATACGGATGTAGTAAACGAATAGATCGATTGCGGAGAATCACCAACCATCAGGTCTTTGATCGCATACGTGTATTTCGCGGTCGTATCAGCCTCGACGTCTTTGTAGGTTCCTTTAGCGTCGTTCGCATACTGGAATTTGCCGATGGAAACCGCGGCGTCAAAACGTACCAAAGAAATCGGCTGGCAGGCGACTTCCATCTCGAAACCGCGATGCGTCTGATTCATGCCGGTCAGAAAGATCAGGTCGGTATCGCCGCTGGAGCCCTGTCCGGAACTGACTGCTTTGATGACGTTGCGGTCTTTCCACTTCGTATTATAAACATTGACTTTCATAGCTAATTTGTCGGCCAATGCGCGATAATTCCAGCCCAACTCGGTACTGATAAATTTCTCATTGGTCGGCTTTGGAGCCAGTGCAATCTCGACGTCGTCGATGACGTTGTCCAGAATTGGAACTTTTTCGACATAGCCGAAATTGGCAAAAACATCCATGTTGTCAGTGACTTTGTACAGACCGCCCGCCTTGAATTGAATAGCGCTGATCCAATCCGAAACGATTTTCAACTCGCCATTATCACCCGCCTCAACATAGGAAGCCTGATGATTTGCCGCTTTCTTGAAGTGATCGATCAGGCTGTATTTGATCATCGAAACACCGCCCATTCCATACAGAGAGAACAGATTCTTTTTGTATTCGCCTTGTGCAAAGAAGCCGAGCCAGTCGATCGTATTCGTATTATTATAATTAATCTTTCCGGCTAATTTTCTTGTCGCTTTCGTGAGAGTAGCATCGAGATCAAAAACATTATTCACATAAACGCTGTCGTATTCATTATAAAATCTCTTATAGCGCTTTGTCTGGTCATTTGTGCTATTATCATATTGACCGTTGATGGCATAATCCCCGCCCAGCAGGTCGCGCACTTCTCTGAAATGATCGATTGAAGCCGTCCGCCAATCGACGCCCAATTGAACCTTCATTGCCTGACTAAAATCATAATTCAATTTGGAAATGGCGCCGATCGTCCACTGCTGGTTGACGCTGTTGCGGAGAAAGCCCACCGATTCGCCTGCCGGTTTGGTTTTTCCTTTGCGATTGACAGTTCCTTCGTTCATCGCAATCGTTCCGTCCCAATCCATGATCTGAGAAGGATACTCCGTCCCGACGCCGTAGGCAACCTTTTTCAAGTCGCCAAATGTGCCGGAGCCGCCGCCGGAACCGCCGGAGAAATAGAAAATAGAAGATAACCGCGTTTTTTCATTGAGCGTCAGATACCAGTTCAAATTGACCTGCGGTTTGTGGAAATAGTTTTCGTTCTCATTCATGTAATTCGGATCGTGACGTTTGACGGTCTTGTCTCCGTACATGTAGAAATACTGGTCGCCTTTGTAATCACTGTTGATTTTGTACCAGTTTTCGTTGTATTCTCGACCTGCTTCCGGAAACTTATCAAAAACATCGGCAACACCGTTGGTATCGGCATCCAAGTCTAAAACCGATTTGTCGAACGTATCTTTGGCTAAGTCATGAGAATATGCGGCGATGTTCTGTGCATACCGCATTTGACCATGCCGCTGAGGCGCGCCCAGTGCGAAAAATTCCAGCCGGTTATTTTTGTTGACGGCATAGCTAAGGCCTAAATAATAAGCCCATGCATCCGTCCAGGTTCCGTCGATGACGCCGTCGCCGGTTTTGCGAACGACGGTTCCGTTAACGGCAAATTTGTCCGCAATCAGGCCTGAATTATAGTTCACCGTGGTCTTCAGAAAGGCGCCACTGCCGAATTCCTGTTTTAACATTCCACCGCGTTTCATAGCCGTCGGATCGGTGAGAATATTCATCGTGCCGCCGATAGACGGAGCGGCGAGATTGACCGCCGACAAACCACGTTGCATCTGGATTGATGAGGTCGCATCCGCCACGCCGTCCCAGTTCGACCAATAAACCCATCCGTTTTCCATATCGTTGACCGGAACGCCGTTGATCATAATGGAAACGTTTCGCTGATTGAATCCGCGGACATTCACGCGTGAATCGCCGGCGCCGCCGCCCTGTTCGGTCGCGTAAACGCTGGGCGTCGTATTCAATGCCATCGGAATGTCTCTGGAACCGAGTTTCAATTCCATATCCAGCTTTTCGATGTTAGTATAAGCGACAGGTGTTTGACGCGTCGCTCTGGATGCGAGAACTTCCAGAGCGCCCAACTCCAGCGTTTCGCTTTCCAACGGCACATCGACTTTGGTCGTCTTTCCTGCAGTTACCGCGACTTCTCTGGTGACTTTACGGTAGCCGATCACCGAGACAAAAAGTTTCGCTTTTCCAGCCGGAACGTTTGGAATATTGAAAATCCCTTCCGCATTCGTTGCCGCACCCAATTCAGTTCCCCCAACGACGACATTTGCGCCGACAATGCTTTCACCTGATGCGTGGTCGGTGACTCGTCCTTCGATGACGCCGGTCTGCGCCCAAACCAGAACCGGTATCAACATCATTAAAAAGATTACCCCAAAAACACTCTTCCTCATTTTTCCTCCGTTTCTGTTGACTTACTGCTGTTTCAACAATTCCGTTAACTCATTGACGGTTACGATGTTAACATTATGTTTTGCTATGAAATAACTTGCATATAAAATATAGTATCCATTATTCAGACGTTCAAGAAAAATATTTGCAAGAGGCCGCCGCTTCTCAGAAAGCGAAGTCATAATATTTTATAGTCCGCGTGGTATTTCTTCATAAATAAAAATCGTTCACCAAGACTCGTTTACGAATTATCAGAGTGAACGATTTTTTTATAATTAAATATTTCCGACCGGAATTCGCTCGAAAATTCTTCCGGTGGAACTTCCCTTATTTCATCAGAATCATCTTTCGCGTTTCCGAATAACGTCCAGTTGACAGTTGGTAAAAATAGATGCCGCTGGGAACATTCGTTCCGTCAAACACGATCTGGTATTCGCCCGCCGGTTTCGTTTCATTAATCAATGTTGCCACTTCGTTTCCGAGAACATCGAATATTTTCAGATTAACCGTTGTGGCCTCCGGAATCTGATACCGTATCGTGGTCATCGGATTGAACGGATTCGGATGGTTCTGCGCAAGCCGGAACGTATTAGGCGTCAGATTCTTGACCAATTCGCTGATGGTTTGCTGATTTCCGAAAACCAACAAGTATCGTCCGTCAACCAGATTCGCCGGAATCGCGACCGTTGAATTGGAAGTCAGCCGTTCGACCTTATTTGTTTGTCGGTTAATCAATGCGATCTCAAGACCGGAGAAATTTTCGACTCCGGTGATTTTCAACGCGATCTTTTCCGATGTACGGTTGGCAATGCGCAGATCGAATTGACTTCCCACCCGAATAGCCGATCGGTGTTCCACCGAAAATGACCGGTATTGAGTCGATAATTCCGGTTTATCGATGAACATTCTTACCTTTTCAAAAGCCGCCGGCGGGCAGAAATAATCCTTCTCATCCAATCCGT
>JBAZPA010000145.1:0-4026 GCA_041648435.1 archaeon | reverse complement strand
GTCGGCCTTGAATGCTGAGCCGTCCCAGAATATCTTCGGATTCACTTCGATCTCATGAGTAAACACCACGTCTTTTGCGGTAAACGGAACGCCGTCATGCCAAAAAACGCCCGTCCGAAGGTGAAATATGATGGCGAGGCTGTCTTTCGAGAATTCCCAGTGTGTCGCCATCTGAGGCGAAAAGTTCAATAAATCTTCATTGATGTCCGCCAACCGCCGGAAGATCAGGCTCTGGATATTTCTTGCCGGCTGAAGCAATCCGGTCAAAGGATTCAGCGCGTCGGGCTCGCCGTTGATTCCAGCGACGAGCGAGCCGCCATTGGCGATGTCTTTTTCCGAATAAATTGCGCCGGCATTCACGGAATCTTTTCGGCTATCCGATTCGCAAGCAACAAAAAGTATGATTAAAGTAAGATAGAGGACTTTTCTCAAGGAATCAGCAATCGGGTTGAAATCAACCGGTTTTCTGTTTTTGGATGATGGCCGCCGCTTCGGAAATCGTGTAAATGATTTTCTCGATCGAGAATGGTTTATTGATCACAAAATCGATGTATTTGCTCACGGCCTTTTCGTCAATGCTCAGCGCCCAGCCGGAAACCATGATGATTTGAGTATCCCGGTTGATCTCTTTGATCTTCTCGGCAATTTCCATTCCGGTCATTACCGGCATCCCGAGATCGGTGATGACGATGTCATGCCGCTTCTTTCGATATAAATCAAGCGCCGCCACAGAGGACGAATTTGTATCGACATCATGACCGAGTTCGGAAAGCAGATCCTTGAATATTTCCAGAATATGTTCTTCATCGTCGATAACCAAAATGCGGGTTGGAGCGGTCTTGCCAATCTCGATAACCGGAGCGCCTATTTTCGCAGCGGCCACTTTTGGAAGATGCAGTAAAATCACCGTCCCTTTTCCGACTTCGCTCTGGATGCCGATTCGTCCATTATGACGCTTGATAATCCCGTACACTTCGCTCATGCCCAACCCGGTTCCCATCACGCCTTTCGTCGAGAAAAAAGGATCGAATACTTTTTCGACTGTTTCTGGCGTCATTCCGATTCCGGTATCTTTGATTTTGATCGCCACGTTTTGATTATCGGTTTCGGTTTTAATATACAGAACTCCGCCTTCCGGCATTGCGTCAACGGCATTAAAAATAATATTGGTAAATGCGTTTCTGATGTCCGACGAATCGCCCAACACGAAAACCTTGTCTTCAAGTTCTAAAATCGGTTCGATCAATATTCCTTTGAGTTTCGAGGCGGTTTCCCATTTGGGTCTTGTTATTTCAACAACCTCTTCGATGATTTTTTTCAAGTCGATGGTCTCGGTCAGCGTACCTTCGCTCGGCCGAGAGAATTCCTGGATTTTGCGGACTTTCGACGCACCATCAAGTGCGGATTTTTCGATCATTTTCAGGCTGTTGATGATATACTCGTCGGTAATTTGTCTCTTGAGTAATTGAATACGCCCTAGAACGACCGTTAGCACATTGTTGAAATCATGAGCGACGCCGGACGAGATTTGTCCAAGAGCCAGCAGTTTTTTCGCCTGCGCGGATTTTTCCTCCAGTTCGCGGCTTTTCGTGACGTTTTTGCTGGTGATGATGAATGATTGAAGACGACCATCTCCATCGAGTACGGGATGCGTCCGTTCTTCAAAATACTCGCTGAATCGTTCGTCATATTTAACCAGTGGAATGATCAGACCACTTTTTAATGTGTCCTGAAGCGGACAATCGATGCATGGAACGTTTTTCTGGTGTAAAACCCAATGACATTTATGCCCGATTAACGATTCGCCTTGCCCAAAAATGACATCCGCAGACCGATTCGATTCCGAAATTGTATAATCGGCTCCGCACAGAATTACCAAATCGCTTATTTTATTAAAAATGAATCGGAATTTATCATCGCGTGAGATGTTGCTATTTACCCTTGATTCGTTTTTTAAGTCGCTCAAATTCTGTCCCATTCGTCCCGCAGCAATCGTCCGGTTTCATTCTGTCCAAATATCGCTATGAACTTAAACAGGCAATTGCTTGAAGTCAAGAAAATGAAAGCGTCGTTTTTCCCCCGCCGCCGTACAGGTCCACAAATTTTGGATAAAATACTATGATAAACTATCGGCATTGCGGACTAACCGCTATTATGTCGATAGATTGTTCAATATTTTTTTCGCGTCTTTTGCCCGAGTCTGGGCGCCTATATTTTCGAAATAACCAACGGAACGTTCAAGACATTTCACTGTTTTTTCATGATCGCCTATATCCATATAGAGAAATGATATTTCCATCAACGTTTCGGCAAGATTGAGCGAATGACTCAGATCTTCGTTAATGCGCTTGCTGTTTTCTAAATATGAGAGCGCAATATCGAACCGTTTGCTCTTCCGGTTAATCATCCCAAGTATCTTGTAGGCTTCTGCAATGCTAAGGCGGTCGCCAATTTCACTGAAAATCGAGAATGCCGACGTTACAAGCGCGGTTCCGGAAGACAAATCATCTCTGAGGCAGGCGATTTCCGCCTTGATCAAATAGGCAAGACCTTTTTGATACAGGTTATTTGTCTCTCCTGTAACACCAAACGCTTTTTCGACGTGCGTTGTCGCGCGATCCAATTGGCCTTTAAATTTATAGGCAATCGCGATGTTTAGGTGCATGTTGGCAAGCGTATCTTTCTGCCCGCTTTTTTCGGCAAGACTTAAGACTTCGCGATAATGCGACATGGCGGCATCATCATTCCCGCTGATATGATAAGCATTCCCTATGTTCATATTGGTATTGATGATTAAATCCGTAAAATTCAGCCTTTTTGCCATTTTGCGAGCCTCTTCGATCAAAACGATACCTTCGGAAATTTTACCCTGTTGCACCAATAAAATACCTTGTGCATTCGAAACAAGCGCAACGCCTTTTTCATCATTGATCTTTTTGAACAATTGAAGGCTTTTTCTGAGTTCTTCGTCCGCCATCTTAAAGTTATTTTGATAAAAGACGACGTTTCCCAATTTATAGTGTGCTTTAGCCAGCAGATTGTTGTCTGCTTTATACGTTTTTTGATCAGAGATATTCCGAAGTATCTGTTCCGCCCGAGTCATCTCGCCGTATTTCACGGCTATTTCGGCAATACTGTACAACAAGTCCAGATATTCTGTCGTTTGAAGGTATTTGTCCGCATGGTAAATCGCAGTATCGAAATCAATATCCCGAAAAAGCCTGTCTTTCTGCGCGCCAACCAACTTTTCGGGAAGCGTGTCTTCTCGCCAGATATTTTGCAAGACGCGTTCTCTTTCGCGTCGAAGCGTGTCGATTTTCTTAGAAAAATCTTCCCCGCATCGAGCAACGGCAAGAGAAATAATTTCTTTGAGTAGTTGTCTGTTCATCTTTTAATCGACTTTGCTACTTTGTTAATTATGTCCGACAAGGTCACGGTTCGGGATCCAATCCCCATCCATAACGGGTAAAATGATTCACGTAAACCGAAATCGTCTGCATTTCCTGATTCACTTCGGGATTCGCAACTTCAATCCACGTGTTGCTCTCTTCGTCAAGCCAATAGACACACAGGTCTTCCGGATTTCCATCGAAATCTAGATTGGCGTAGGAGAGAGTTACCCTTACGTCTTTGTCAAATTTTTGGTTGGGAAGAAAATCGACGGCCGCACCGACATTTTCATCTTCATCGTCTCTTACCACGCTTACGGTGATGTCACGAAAATGCTCTTCAAAAGCATAGGCGGGAATTTCAACCATGTTATTGAAAGTCATAAATCCGCCAACAACGCCGCCAAAATCCCGTTTGATTCTTTCGCGATCATAACCCCATGCTGGTCTTTTGGCCAATTCATTCACAGCATCCTGTTTCCATTGAACCCACTGTATCGATTCGGAGGGAACACCTTTTTCAACAGCCGGAGTGACAGCCGCTTCGGGAGCGGTCAGCGAATCTTTGCTACAACCGGAGAAGAAAACGATTCCCAGAACGGAAATCACGAAAACAACCCAAAACAAACTCTTCGAT
>JBAZPA010000144.1:0-4029 GCA_041648435.1 archaeon | reverse complement strand
TGAATCCCGAAAGCGACAACCAAATCCAGACATGCATCGAGGCGTCGAACGGCAGGATCATTCCCCGGACGAAAAATGTAAAAACGCTCAAAAAGATGAAACCGAGAACCAGACGGATCACATTTACCGGCAGAGAGCCGACTCGCTTTCCTGCCGCTTCGAACGAAAGCGACGTGAACGACCAGCAAATTGCCGTCATCAGCGCCGCCATTTCTCCGATATGAGATTGAAACATACTTTATACTCTTCAATATAAAAATCGATATAAAAACGGGTTGATTGTATGAAATTGCGATCCGAAAAGCAATAACTATTTGTCAAGTGGCCCGATGGTCATTTCCACAAAATCATCGAACCATCCCGAATCTTCGGGATAACATCCGCTGTGCGTCCTGTTTAATCGTTATCACCTCTTCGGACATAATTTTCGGCTCCGCTTCGATGATGAATTGCAGTTCGCTGACGGCCTTGGATACAAATCCGGCTCTGTGATACAATTGTGCCAGCAGAAGATGCGGGGATAGAACTTGCGGGAACATGTACGTCACGGTCTTGAGGCACTCTTCGGCTTTGGCGTAATCGCCCGAATCCTGATAAGCCTTACTAAGCGCAATGTAGATGTTTTTATCGTTGAAGCCGGTTAGAGATTCTTCAAGAAGAGTGATGGCGAGTCTTGTCTGACCGATATAGGCATAAGCCGCTCCTATATGAAACTTGAGTTCATCGTTCTCCGGAAGAATTTTCAACGCCTTTTCGTATTCATGGATTCCAGACTGCCATTTATAACGATAAACGGCGTTTTGACCCTTTTTCCAGTGAACGAATCCCGTTCCGACTTTTCCGAGAATAAAAAGATTTATGAACAATAACACGACGCCCATGATTTTTAATATTTTCCCGGGTCGAATAATTGTCCGATTCAACGGTTTTATCTCATTTTTCTTTGAAAGCACCGAAATCATCGATAGGCAGAAATAAAAAAGGATGGAAATCGGCAGAGTGTGAAGTACCGAATCGACGGTTGAATGAATAACGATAATAAGAAAGGACGTCGTCAAAATACGGATTTGAACGTTCAAGTCGGTTTTATCATCCCGGATATGTTTTGTATGCAGGTACCGGAAATAAAGGAAAATCAGGAGAACAAAAAGTAAAAGTCCGATCAATCCGGTTTCAGCAGTGATATTTACAAACTCGCTGTGCGCGTCTTTGATGGCACAGGCTTTATCGAAGTAGATCGCATTTGCTGGATCGTCGAAAAATCGCATCTGATAATTCAGATATTGATAGCCGTAGTTGCCGTAACCGATGCCAAAAATCGGATAATCGGCGATCATCGGCAGGCTGACTTTCCAGATGAAAATTCGTCCCAGCGCCGAATCGGGATTCAGGAAGAATATGCCGACGATGAACAGTAAAATCGCCAAAATGATCGCGATAACAATTCCAATTTTTAAAGACCGGCTCGAGACTCTCTTTTTGATGAACTTCGCAGACGATGGGTAAACGAGAAAAATCAACCCGCCGATCAAAGCCGCCCACGCTCCGCGACTCAACGTCAAAACAAGCGCGATTAACGTCATGCCAATCCCGAGTCCGGACAGAATCTTCAAGATTTTCGTCTTTTGGATTCCGAACAAATAAAGAATGACCGGCGTCAGCGCCGCTAAAAAACAACCCATCGAATTGGCGCTACCGAAAGTACCGACGACTTTGGACTCATAAGACGAATATCCGCCGGGGTGAAACAAATCCAATCCACAATATTGCATTAATCCGTAAATCGCCTCCATCGAACAAACGATAGCCAGAACGACAAAGACTTGTTTCAGAAATCCGGCAATTTCCGCTTCGGTTCTGTCGGACACCATGATCTGAACCAGAAAATAAAACAGCATCAGGCTCGCGAGGATATCCGCATTTTCAAATAAATTCGCATACCGGTCGAGGAGAAATTTCAACGGAACCATCCAGAGCAATCTGACGATGATGACGCCGTCCAGCAGATTGAACCGGAAGGTAAGCCGGTTTCTGAATAGAATAACTGCCACTCCGGTAAAGACCGCCAACTGAAAGAATAAATACTTCGGCGTATGGAAATTATACGTCATTTGATTGCAGAATAACAGCGGCGTAATGCCGAGGATCGCAAACAGAACGATGTTCTCGGCTTTTTGGTATTTTGTCATCGTAAAAACCAAACCTCCCGAAGATTGAAATCCTTCGGGAGGTTTATGAATATAATGGCTATCTCATCAGCGCCATTTTCTTTGTCTCGCTGAATCCCGCCGAGGTTTTCAGCGTATAGAGATAAATCCCGCTGGATACTGTCTGCCCGGACTTATCCTTACCATCCCAGATGACATGGCGAAATCCGGCAGGTTGATTCTCATTTAACAGCCTGACGATTTCACGACCCATGACGTCATAGATCGTCAGCGTTACGTGAGACTCTTCCGGCAGGTCAAAGGCGATGGTCGTTCGCGGATTGAACGGATTGGGATAGTTGTTTCGGAGGGCGAATTTCTCAGGTAATAATATTTTTAATGACTTTGCATTAGGTTCATAAGTGCGCTTTTCCAACAACCAATTAGCTTTTTCTCCATTCGCTTCACTGGCCATCAATGTTAAAGGGTCATTGTTATATTTACGCTTTAGTTCATTGAGATATAAGCTGGCACTTACGGTATCTTTTAAATCATTTAAATAAATCTTGAACATTTGATAAAGTGCAAACTTCTCGCTTTTAGTATCGGGGTAAAGTCTGAGAATAGTTTGGCAATATTCAATGCCTACATCGACTCTCTTTTTACTTAAACAATCTAAAACAAGTAATTCATAAGCCACGTTCCTCAGGCTATAGTTTACTTCTTTATTATTTATAAGTAGGTCAAGATAATTCTTGATATTATCTTGCTCAATGCTCCAGGAAAGCTGACAGATTTTTACAAGCACCTTTTTAGCCTCCTTAGTATCAGGAAATTTATTAATCAGTATTTTATAAACTTCTATAGCATCGTTAACCTTATCATTGATAAAGAGATCATGTCCCCAAAGCCATAGATCAGAGAGGCGATTAGGATTAGGCTTTTTAGGATTAAAGCCGGCAGATTTATAATCTTCATTATCCCCATTGCTACTCCCGGAAAATAAAACTGTGCTTTTTGCCAAAGACGATCCACCACCCGGATCATCTGCCAGATAAGGTGTATAGTCGATAGATGAGCCGTTATATTCATAGAAGCTAAAAAGATTATCCCACCAGTTATGTTCGGCTTCCATAGTAACCTCACCATTGGCATAGGCATTGTAATCGTTATTTGCATAGATACTATTATATCCTCCGATTCTTTGATTATAGGAATCCGTGCTTCCCAGGAACGGATAACAATAATAATAAGCGTTAATTCCATTGCTTGCATTGAATGCGATTATATTATTACCTTTGGTGGAGCCGGAAGTCGGCCCGAATCTTGGGCTACAATAGAAATGAAAATAAGCACCATTACCACCGTTGTCTGTGATGCTGTTATTATAAAAAACAGGATAACCACCGAATCCAATAAAGATACCGGATGAGATATTATCTCTGATCACATTGTTGTTAAAACTGGCAAATGTATACTCACCGGCTATTCCAATATTATTTTCAATAATATAATTACTCTCAATTTGAGCAGATCCACCATCTAAAAATACACCATAATTATTGTTAGAAATGGTATTGTTATATATTTTTGGAGATGCCGATAAGCAATAAATTCCATAGTCAGCATATTCAATGTCACAATATTTTATGATACAATTGACATCACTACTGGAATTTTCAAACCGGATGCCATACCATGAGCCGGGAGAAGGCGAACTGGCGCTGGATGTGAAAACGACATGATTATCTGGTGTTCCCTGGGCATGTAATGTGCCGTTAACTTTCAGTTTCTTCCCGTTATTGAAATAGATTTTTGCGCCGGGCTCTATTGTTAATGTTATACCTGATGGAATAGTAATATCGTTGAATATGTACATTTT
>JBAZPA010000143.1:0-4057 GCA_041648435.1 archaeon | reverse complement strand
GCCGATCAACGCGCCCAACGGCCCGCCAAGCGCCCAGCCGATCCCGCCGCCGATCAACGTTCCCGTCCATTTTCCCATATTATTCGTACTTTCTTTTCATCGTTTTTACAACGGCAGATAATAGGTAATATTCGGAAAAAAACCAAGTCGCTCATAAAAAAATCCCTCCGGAAAAAGTTCCCGGAGGGATTAATTCAGATTACGTTTTGGATTATCTCAGCGTCAAACCTACGCCTGCGGTCAGCACATTGTCTGCACCGGTGGAATAGTCCGCATTGATATTGATGACTGCCAGTCTCAGACGTGCGCCGACGGTCGTGCGGAATTTGTTGTCGCCTTTCATATCGAACTTAATGCTGGTTCCGTTCAGCGGGTCGCCAGTGTCACTCGATTGATACGTGTAGGAAACTTTCATATCCGATTTTTCGAAACCGACGCCGCCATAGACGCCAATGCCAAGAATCAGTAAATTGAAATCTCTACCTGCGGTCAGCGTAAAAATCGAATGGTTGGATTCCAGAACTTTGCCGATTTCCATCTTCTGGAAGTATGCGCCGGCGGAGAGTCCGATTCCGAACATAGGCAACGGAATGAACGGGTCCAGAGCGAGTTTGCCACCCAAGCCGTAGAATTTAAATTTACCAAAGTCTTTCAGATCCATCTCCGGCAAAGCGCGCACGACGACGTCAAATTTAATCGGCGTTGCGGGAATTGAAACGCCGACCGCGGCCTGCGGAACCATCAATGGCAATATCGTGAGGTTAATTCCGGGCGGCGTGTTCATCGGCTGGACGGTTTGTGCTATCGTTGTCAGCTGATGGGTTACCTCAGTGGAATTAAGAACGTCATCCGATACACCCTGCGTGGACAATTGTGTTTTCAACATTGTCACGATCAAATTATCCGAAACCGGCTCGATCGTACCAGCCTTATCTTTACCAAAGAAAGTTGGGACTTCGCTTTCCTGATAGACATCTTTTCCTTCAATATTGATAGTATAATCGGTTCCGCCTATCGACACCTCATCCTCAAATGAAATCTTCGACATGTCCCATACAAACGACTGCTGATCTTTGGGAATGGAGATAACCATCGCTTTGACGCCCAGATCGAATCCAAGCAGTTTGTGCGGTTTCGCCGAATGAAACCAGCCGCTGTTCATGCCGGAACCGAATGCGGTTACCAATGGCGTGACGTACAACTTTGCATTATCCGCAGCCATCTGCTGTAGTTTCTCTTCGATCGATTCCCCAAAACTCAGACTAAAAAGAACGGTCAAGGCTAAAAGAACCGAGAAAATTTTTGCACCCTTTTTCATTGTAACACTCCTTTTTCAAATAATTTTCAATATGAATGATAAGTAAACGTTATTATTAAACAGACGAAAAATCAAGAACAATTTGTTATAAACCACGGACTAATGCGACAGTCGTGACATAACCCACAGTTTTCTTTCCGGCGGAATCGACGGCGGAGCATTTCACGATATATATTCCGGTTCGTGCCTTTGCGCCGTATCGGCTCTCTCCGTTCCAGTAAACGACACCTTCGCTTGATGTGGACAGATGATCGGCCGGTTTGAAAATGAGTCGTCCGGCGACGTCGAAGATTTCCAGGCTGATTCTGGCGGATGGAAACGGCAGGCGGTAATGAAATGCGGCTTCGTCGTCTCTGCCGTCTCCGTCGGGGGAAAATGGATTCGGATCGGCGCGGATGCCCGGTTTGGCGATTTCATCGGTGATGGAAACACTATTTCTAAGTCCCGGCGTCCCGCCGGCAGGCGAAACCGATGACCGCCAGTTTTGGTAGTTGTTTGGATTGGTAAAAAAGACGCGTTCCATTGCGAGATTCTGTTCGATTTTCCAGATCGAAGTAAACGAGAGGCTGTCGATAGGCGTCAGCGTCGGATCAAAAAGAACAATCCGGTCTTCGTCATTATTTAAAGATGGGAAATTGCCGATGACGCTCACTTTTTCCGGCGGAATGTTCGGAAATTGGAAAATCGACGAGTCGCCTGCGACGACAAAAAAATCATAAGCACGAATCGAATCCGCCGAGCCGATCGTCACCGGTCTCCCGGTATTTGCATCCGAAAATCTCCAACCTTCCAGACTGACATTCCGGTTCATCGGATTGTAAAACTCGACGTACTCAGCGATAGATGTGCCCGCGGTCAGAGCCCTATTCGGAAAGGCGAGAAATTCCGAAATAAGCATGGATGCAGGCGGGAAAGCAACGATCACGACAAAGCGTGCGGTATCATTCGCGGGATGAGCGTCGCTACTCATCTGAACTATCGCTTGAAGATGGTGGTTTCCGGGAATAAACGGACCAAATGCGCAGGAAAGGAGACGACTCTCTCCCGGCGCTAAGGGCGGAATTGTCGTTCGTGAAATTTCCGGGAATTGCTGGCAGATGCGTTCCTGAAGGATCAGATTTGTCAACGACGAAGCGAATTTTCCACAGTTACAGATGGCAAAAGCCGTCGAAAAAACCGTCGTTGTATCGCCGATAGAAATAAATGTCGCTACGGAATCTATCGTCAAATCCTGATCGTATGGCGTGACGCTGTTCAAAAAACCGGGCGTTGCGCCTGTCTGCGAGACGGAGAACCGCCACGAGCCGTGTAAAATTCCGGGCAGAACCGGTAGCAATTTCTCGAAAGAAATCCCTTGTTTCGGTTTCCAGTCCTCACTGAAGAAAACCGAGTCGATTGTTTTACCGGTCAGGTCTCTCAATATCACCGCGTCGGCGACGTTGTTTATTCCCGGCCATTTTTTCGGAATGACGATGCTGGCAGACGATGGCGCAAATAGATTTAAAAAGGAACTGTCTGCGGACAAAACCGCGTAGCCGGCGGGTGGAATTCTGGCGGAAACGAGAGTTGTTTGACTATGTCGATTCGATAGCGTCCAGTCGGCAAGATCGATCGAATCGCCGGACGGGTTGATTAACTCGATAAACTCGACCTGTTCGGAGTTGGGATACGGAAGAAATTCGTTGATGATCAGAGATTTTTCCGGGAAGGAAACTCTTAGCGTCGAATATGCGATGTTATTTTCGGGAAAATCATCCGAATCGAGCGCGACGTGGGCAATCAGCGCGTTTTTTCCGCTTCGGAAGTCAGAAATCTCGCCAAAGAATAGCGCCGTTGAGTCCGGTTCGGGCGCCTGTATCGCCGGTAGGCGCCAAATCCGTTCGTCATTCACCCAAAGGCTGTCGGAATTCACGTCCGAATAAAGTTCGAGCGAAAACGATGCGGTAGGTAATTTACCGACATTTTTCACGCGCAGAGAAAAGGCCGCGCGCTCGTTTGGCTCAAGAATGGAATCGGCGGGAGTAAACGAGATGATGGCGAGGTCGTGGTCGCGCTTTAAAATCGAATTCGCGGTTCCGGGCGTCGATCCGGTTTCAGAGACGGATGTTCCCCAGTTATTGGAATAGATGGCGGGCTTGTCCGGGTTTCGGCGCTCGATGGATTTTCCTTTGTTTCCGCCCCACGTAGATTGATAATGAACCGTCTCGATCAAATGATTCGCGGCGTCTCGGAGGAAAAGCGAGTCCGATGTGTTGTTCAGATTCGGGAACAGCGATGGAAATACGACGGTTCCGGTAAATTCCGGATTGTCACTCCGGAAATCGCCCGTCGCCGCAACGACGAAAAATCCCGAAGGTTCGATCGTCTGCGATGAATCGCACAGTGGCGACCATTTCCCGCCGCCGTCACGGAATTGCCAGCGATTCAGGTCAACCGGAAACGAAGAACGATTCAATATCTCAAACCACTCCGATCCGCCCGAATTCGGGTAGTACATGATTTCATTGATGGCAATGCAATTTTGTGGATAACCGATCGGTAGCGAACATGTAGCGGAATCGTTGCTTGAATCGCCATCCGATTCCAACAAAACAACAGCCAATAGAGAAAACACGCCGCCTTTTGCCGGTTGGAAGGAAAGAATTTCCGTCCGACTTTCACCCGGAGCCAGCGCCTGCGAAATGGGAAGAATCGTATCCAAAACGGATAATTCGCTGAAAATCCGTATCTCAATGTTCA
>JBAZPA010000142.1:0-4068 GCA_041648435.1 archaeon | reverse complement strand
TCCAATGCAATTCACGCAAAAACTGGTCTCATCACGTATTCCGGCCCGCATTTTTCCACGTTCGGAATGCTTAAGGGGCTTGATTACACAATTGAATATTTCAAGAAATGCCTGATGGAAAAAGAACCGTTTGAGGCGGCGCCGTCAAAGGAATGGAGCGACGACAAGTGGTACATTGACCAGAAAAAAAGGGAATTCATTGAAAACTCCGGCTTCAGGGCAATGAATACGGGAGAAGCGAAGGGAAAAATAATCGGCGGGAACCTCAGCACTTTCAACCTCTTGCAGGGAACGGAATTCATGCCCGACTTGAGGGATTCAATTCTTTTCCTGGAAGATGATTCGGCTTCCAATCCTGCGACGTTTGACAGGGGACTTCAATCCATATTGCACCTGCCCGAATTCGAAGGCGTGAAATGCCTTGCCATTGGAAGGTTCCAAAAGGAATCGGGAATTACAAAAGAATTGCTCGAAAAAATAATCAGGGCAAAAAAAGAGCTTTCCGGAGTTCCCGTCGTATCCGAAGTTGACTTCGGCCACACTTCCCCGCAAATAACGTTCCCGATCGGGGGAACGGCAAGGATTTCAGCTGGAAACGGAAAAAACAAGATTGAAATGCTCGAACATTGAAAGGCGAAAAAATGGCTTACGAGAAAAGGGAGAAACTGCACATCGTGGTCGCGCTCGCGGTAATCAGGAACCCTGAGGGAAAATACCTTGTTCTGAAAAGGCACGGCGGGGAAATCGTGGGGCCTGGAAATTACACGGTTCCCGGAGGAAAAGTGGAGGGAAACGATTCCATCGAGGAAACCCTCCAAAAGGAAGCAATGGAAGAAGCGGGCGTCGAGCTTCTGCCGGGAAAAGTTTTCTTGTGCGACCACACATTCGTCAGGCCGGACGGTCAGACCGCGAAAGTGTTCGTGTACTTCTGCAGCACGGGGGACTGGACCAAAGCGAAGGCAGGAGAGGACTTCACTGATTACAAATGGGTTTTTCCAAGCGAACTCGCAGAAATCCCGCATTTCGAGATAATCGAAAGGTACCTGAAGGCCGCGGAGGAACTCGTAGCGAAGGGATTCGACCTGAGGAAACTGCACGCGAAATCCCTGAAGTGAAAGGCGGCGAATGGAATACTCTCAGTTCCCGCTGAAATTTTTCACTTCGAGGAGGAGCGCGTCGACCGGAAAGTACATCGAGCCGTTTCTCCAATCCCATCTCCACCTTATAAAGCCGTTTTTGTCTATGAGAATAAAAGTGTGGCCGGGCAATTGGCCTGGATGCATGCTGTATTTCAGCGCGCCATAGGAAGCGGAAACCTCGAGGTTTTCATCCGTCAAAACGGGAAGGGTTATTCCCCATCTTCGGGCCTCTTCCGCGGAGGGAACCGGAGGATTAACGACTATCGTCAAAATTTCTGTGTTCATGCCCTGAAAATCCTTGGATTTCTTTTGCATGTCCGCCAATTGCTGCCAGCACGAATCGCAGCCCAGGCCCTCGCTGAAAAACAGGAGTACGTTCTTTTTTCCACTGAAATCCGAAAGCGACACTACTTTGCCGTCCGTGCTCTTAAGGGCAAAATTTGCTGCCGCCTTGCCGGAGTATTTGTCGGAGGGAACGGAAGCGGCCAAATAAAACAATCCGAACCCGAGCGCTGCCACAATCAAAATCGCAATCGCATATTTCGCGGCTTTTCCAGACGCAAACTTTTTTGCGGCATTTTCTTTCCCATGGACCGCACTTGCGTGCTGTTCCCTCGCGTTTTCCGAGTCGAATTCATTTCCGCATTTTTCGCACTTGAATTCCTTCATGTCCCGAATCAACTCCTTAAGCTTCAATTTTTTTGGCTTCACTCCCACCGGAATGATTATCGTGGTGCCCGCCCGCCATCATCAAAATATGCATGAGGGGGCAGGCCAGCAAAACCAACCATAATACGTATGACTTGAAGCCGAGCAGGTAAAGCGCGATGGCAAGCAAAGCAACGCCAATGCAGCCGGCCACCATCATGAAAGCGTGGCTGCCAAGAATTTTCCCGAATCGGCCGTTTGTTCCGTCCATTATAGCATCAACCCAGATTCCATTCAAAAACCCTGTCAACCCCGCCAACGTTTGAAAGCGCCAGCGAAAACTTTTTGGCCGAAGCGGGCAAAGGTGCAAAGTAAAGAGTCCCGCTCCTGTGATGCCCGCCCGGCGGGCTTCCGTCCCACTTCAAAGGGTTATACGTCTTGCCCGCGGAATCCGTGAGCACCGCGATTTTGTCCACGCTGAAGTCAAGGCTTCCGCTGTGGGTCGTGAACTTTATTTCAAAGGCTGTCTGCTCCGGCGAAATGCTGGGAGCCACGTCCACCTGGACGTTGTTCTGGATATCTATCTTTGATTCCAAAGAAATTCCGCCCTGAATTGGAGCGCCTGCTCCCGAAGGAAGGAGCCAGAGGAAGCTCGCGAACTCCGAAAGGAAAATTATCGAGGCAACCACCGAAAGGTTCCTTATCTCAGTCCAGGGCAGGCGCAAGATTTTCTTGAAAGGCATTATTTTGTGCCTTTGGAGTATTGCAAGCATTGCCGTGATTCCAACAAGGTTGGAAAGTATTCCGATTGCAAGGAAAAACGGCGTTGCCTCGCTCGCAAACAGGAATATTCCCGAAAGCCCGGCAAACGGAAGAATGTCCGCGGCGTGGTGGAGGCAGCACGCAATCATCGTTCCAGCGGAAACCCCGCTTGTTGCAGCCATCTGCTTGCCGATGTTTTTTTCCCTGAATTTGTTCCTTGCATAAACGAACAATCCAATTTGCGTTCCGAAGCCCGCGGCAAGAATCAAGATGAATGCGCCGAATTCGCGCAATTGCTCCTGCACGTGGCTTGGTCCGTTCAGGGCGTAAAGCAGCGCGGTGTAGGCCAGAAGCAGAAGCAGGCCGGCAATTACCCCGTAATAAACCTCTTTCCTCATTCAATCACTCCCTGCAGCAGTCCACTATTTTTTTCACGATTTCCCTGGCGCGCTGGCTGAACCCCCTGTTCTTCGAACCGGCAATGCCTTTGGAAGCAATTTCCCCGGGCAAAAGAATTTTTTCCTGCGCAAAATTTTCCCGCGCGGGGGTTTTGGCGTTGAGCGCGAAAAACATCGAGTAAAGCTCATAGCCCAAATTGAACAGGTTTGCCGCCTCTTCCTTGCGCTGCGCGTCCAGTTCCTTTGTTCCGACCTCGTACAAGCGCATGCTTGCCGCTAGGAGATGCTTTGAAATGCACCATTCCTCGGCCGCGGGATCCGAAACAAGCTTTTTCAGCAATTCTTTCCTTATCCCGCGCACGGACTCGAGCATGGAAAGGTATTTTTCGTCCTGGGTTTTCGAGAATGAAAACTCAAGGTGCTCCTCGATTGAAATTATGTTCATGAGCGCAATGCTCAGGTCCGCGTCCTTTGAAAGGTCGGCAAGGTTCGGCGTGAAATCCTCAAGGGCGCTTAACCAGTCCTCCTTGCCTTTCATTCAGCCACCCCACGCCATGAACAGAATTCCGCTTGCAATAACAAGGAATGCAACTGTCAAAGCGATTCCCTGGAATGGAAAAAACACCCTGCCGCGCCAGGCCTTTACTGCGTAGTGCGCCTGCAATGCAATGATGGACACGATTCCTCCAAGGGCGCTTCCCAGAAGGAACTTGCTCAGGAAGTGCACCTGGTTGAAAAGCGAGCCCGTCGGCCCCCACAGGAACACCGGAAGGTAGAGCAGCTGATTGCTCAGGCCAAGCATCGGAATCACCGTGACCAGCCAGGAAAGCGCGACAATCAAAGGGGTCTGGAATGGAATCAAATTGAATCTTGCCTTGACTTTTCTCGCTATCCAAAGTCCCGTGGCAATCGCGAATGCCCCCACGAACAGGCCGACAATTCCGTCGCCGAGCCCGAATGACTTTGCCCCGAGGATTCCCGCGCCGACTGCCGCAACGCAGAGCGGGCAATGCGCGTAAGCAATCCGCGCGCTTCCGAGAATCCCCGCCCCGATTCCGCCGATTGCAAGCGGCAGGCGCCAAAACCGTTTCATATTCAGTCACCAAGATTTAATTCTCAGC
>JBAZPA010000141.1:0-4084 GCA_041648435.1 archaeon | reverse complement strand
TCGGAAGCGCAACAACGCAATTTTCCGGCACTGACAGTATTTTCATAATCGTAAGCAGCGACCTCAACTGCGATGGAAGGGTTAAGGCAAGCCTCATCGGACCATCGGGAAATCTTGTTTCCGAGCAGGAATACAACATTCCGCAAGGCGCCACGGGGTACAAGGACTACAATCCGAGCAAAAACCTCGCTGCCGGAAATTATTCCTTTGAAATCAGGTACGGCGCAGAACTCCTGAAGACAATCCAAATCACATTGCTTGCCGCAGAACCAGTTGCACCGGAACTCTCGGAGCAGCCGAACGCGCAGAAGTACGGCGAGTATTTCAGCGACGCATACCTCGGAAAGCTCCCGCTGGGAGCGCAGGTCGGGCCGCCGAACAACTTCCCGCAGAAAACAACCGTATTCGATTCTTCGACAGACCAGCTCTGCACGAGCCTCACGATAATCAAGACGATTCCCGCGGGAAAAACCGCGACCGCAACGTACGATGCCGCGAACAAAAAATACCTGCAGGAAAAAACTGTTTTCCCGATGGAACTGAAAACCGGCGGGACCGCAGGTTGCGAAACCGTTCCCGCGGCGGGAAAATACGAGCGGAAAATTTACGTGGACGACGTGCTTGCAATAGTGCTGCCGTTTGAAGTAAAATGAAACGTTAAAAACTCTTTCCCGCGCATTATCCGTGCCGATGACGAACTGACGATGACTCCTAGCGCGAGCGATGAGGAGAGATGGGCGAACCGAGGCATCCAAACGTTTTTATGCAGTTCAAAGGCAATTGTTACCGGTGTTGAATTGAAATTGTCGGCAATAATAAGCAGGGAAGACAACGAGTACGTCGCATTGTGCCCGGAACTCGACGTGGCCTCGCAGGGAGACAGCATAGAAGGCGCGCTGGCCAGCCTCAAGGAAGCAGTCGAGCTTTACCTTGAAGACGAAAAGGGCGTGAAAATTTCAGAAGGCAGCCATTTTGTCACGACTTTTGAAGTGAAGGCCCGTGCCTAAATTTCCAGTGATTTCCGGAAAAGAAACTGTGGGCGCACTGGAAAAGGCCGGATTCGTTTTCGTGAAGCAAAGGGGAAGCCACGCAAAACTCAGGAAAACCGATTCTACCGGAAGGAAAACCGTAATAGTTCCGCTCAGGCCCTCAATCAGGACCGGAACCATGAAATCGATTCTCAGGCAGGCGCACATGACGCTGGAGGAATTCCGGAAGTTTCTTTAGCGGTGAATTCAACAAGCGCGGCGGAAGGCGAACCGAGGCAGCACCAAATTAAACGCTAAAACGTTTTGTCCACAAAAAGGTGCGTGGCATAGCCTATTGACCCGAAGGCTGCGAGGAAAAACGCATTAAATGGCGAGGCATACAAGGCAATTCCCAACAGGAAAAGGAAAAGCCCGAACACGAGCAACGCCTTCTTGTTGTGAAAAGGCTTTTGGCTGCTGCAATGAATGGGCCTTATCCTTTCGGACAGGACGTAATACAAATAAAACGGGGCAAGCAGCAAAACCAAGTATTTTTCATGCTTCCTTGCGGGCCTCCCCATTTGAACTACCTTAGAATTGCTTGAAATGAACGAATCAAAATCTGGCAGGAAAGCGCCATACAAAAAAACGAAAAGCGAAAAAATTATTGTGCCCACAACGTATTCTCCCAAAAACAGACCTGCGACAAAATAGAAAACCGACAGGGGGGCAAGAATTCTGACAACAACCCACTTGTAAAATGCCGTGTGCTCCGAAACCTCGCCAATTACTTTTGCGGGTTTCGCGTAATCGGGCAGCAACTTGCCCACGGTTTCCTCAAAAATCTTGTCAAAGCCCATTTCATAAGCCACGGCAAAAAACAAATAAATATCCGTAGCATTAGAAATGGAATTGCACGGCGCCAAAGCGGAAACTTAAAACGAAAGGATTTTATTGGTTGCACAGGACAAATGCCTTCGGGGGAAAAAGAAAATGCTTGTCGGAATAACCGGCCTGAATTCGAGCGGCAAGGACACCGCCGCGGAATACCTTGAAAACAAGGGATTCGTGAAGAAATCGCTTTCCGATGAAATCCGCAGGGAATTGTTCACGCGCGGAATCCCGCTGGACGACAGGCAGACCCTTATCGACACGGGAAACGAGCTCAGGCACAAGTTCGGGGGCGGAATACTCGCAAAGCGCCTTCTGGCTTCCGTCGACCAGAGCAGGAATTACTCGTTCATTTCGATACGGAATCCGGAAGAAGTCGAAGAATTGAGGAAGAACAAGAATTTTTTCCTGATTTTCATTGAAGCGGGGCCGGAGAAAAGATTTGAAAGGCAGCAGAAACGCGAAAGAATGGGCGTAAAGGGCTGGGGGGCCACCCCGAAGACTTTTGGGGAATTCGCGGAAGAAGAAAAAAAGGAGCTCAAAAACGAGGATTCAAAAGCCCAGCAATTGCTCAAGATGCGCGAAATGGCGGACTTCGTCGTGGAAAACAACGGAAGCACAGACGAATTGTACCAGAAAATCGACGAATTGCTCGACAAAATGAATTTCGTTTACAGGAGGCCGAGCTGGGACGATTACTTCGTGGAATTGTCGCGCACTGTGGGAAAGCGCTCCACGTGCGACAGGGGAAGATTTGGCTGTGTAATCGTGAAGGACAAGCGCGTTCTTGCCACGGGATACGTAGGTTCTCCGCCGGGGCAGAAGCACTGCGACGAGGCGGGGCACATGATAAAAAAAATCCTTTACGACAACGGCGAAGTGCACCAGCACTGCGTGAGGACGATTCACGCGGAGCAGAACGCGCTTATGCAGGCCGCGAAGCTGGGCATTCCGGTGGACGGCGCGACCGTTTACGTCAAGATGACTCCATGCATGACCTGCGCGATGCTCCTGCTTTCAGCGGGAATCAGGCGCGTGGTGTGCGAGAAAAGGTACCACGGGGGGGCGGAAAGCGAAAGAATGTTCAACGACGCGGGCGTTGATTACGCCGTGCTCGAGGACAAGATAGAGAAGTACAGCGACCAGTGAAATCGCCAAATCGCACAAAAGTTTTTAAAGTATTACTTAGTATTACTTGGTAATATGGAAACCGTCAGTTTGAAGCTGGAAGATGGCCTCGCAGCGCGAATCCGCAAGGCGCAGGCGGAATTCAATTACTCCACGAAAACCGAGTTCATACGCGAAGCGATAAGGCAGAGGCTCGGCCAGCTGGAAGAGGAAAGGAAAAAAGAGCGGGCGTGGAAGGCGCTCTTCGCGGCGCGCGGAATATTCAAGGGGAAAGGGAAGGCGAAAACCGACGAGGAATGGCACAAGTGGCGCATGGAGAATGGCGAAAAACTGGCAAAAGAACTTGCGGAAAAATACGGCTGGAAGATTTGAGGCTTTTCAGAGAAGTTCTTCTGGCGAACGGCACTCCGCGATTCCGATTTCCTCAAAATGCCTGTCCCGTGTGACGAGAATCGCTTTGTTGTCCCTTGCAATTATTGAGTGCAAGACATCAAACACAGGAAATCTTCTTTTATGGTTAATCCAAAACGCAAATGCTTCCTCCGCCTGCTTCTTGGAATAATCGATTTCAATTATAGTATCCCTGAAACCCGAAAAAATCAGGCTCACTTTTTCCTTCGGCAAATAATCCAGCAATTCCTTTTTCACGGCATTGGAAACAATTACGAATTCCCCGTTTTCCCTGCATTTTTTCAGGAACCCGAAAGCGAACTCGCCCAGCGGCCTTATCCCGTCGTTGCGGTCTTCAAAGTAATCGCGCCAGATTGAAGTGTCCACGTAGAAGCGTCTTTGCATGAAAAGAAACCGCGGAAATGGCGAATTTAAAAAGCGCAATTCGACGGCAATGAACGTTCGGGTGTTCGCTTTCGCGGCGCGGGATTGAATCAAAAACTTTAAATAAAGCCGCAACCATTAATCTGGAAGTTAAAGGAGGACCGAAATGCCCTACAAAATCGACCACGACAGGAACATCTGCATAGGATGCGCGGCGTGCGCGAACGTGGCACCCGAATACTGGTTCATGGAAAACGACGGAAAGTCGAGCGTGAAAGGCCACAAAATGGAGGGGCCGAATGAGGTGCTTGACATTACGGACG
>JBAZPA010000140.1:0-4103 GCA_041648435.1 archaeon | reverse complement strand
GAAAAATTTCGGGGCCCGCGCTGAAATTATTGCAGAAGAAGCCTGTGCGAAGCGTTTCCGGGATAAACGTCGTAGCGGCAATGCTGAAGCCCCACGCCTGCCCGGGAAAATGCGTTTTCTGCCCTTCCGGCCTTTCCGGAAACGAAACCCCGAAATCATACACCGGCTTCGAGCCGGCTGCGATGCGCGGCCTCCGCAACGAATTCGACCCATACAGGCAGGTTTCCTCCCGCATAAGGCAATTCACTGAAGCGGGGCACAGTGCAAGCAAAATAGAATTGATTGTGATGGGCGGAACGTTTTGCTCTTTGCCCGAAATCTACCAGCGCGATTTCACAAGGCAGTGCCTGAACGCGATAACCGGAAAGAATTCGCAGACCTTGGAAACCGCAAAACTTGAAGCCGAGAAATCAAAGCGCAGGCTTACCGGAGTTACTTTTGAAACGCGCCCCGATTACTGCTCGCAAAAGCAGATTGACTTGATGCTTGACTGCTGCGCCACGCGAATTGAACTCGGGGTGCAGACTACGAGCGAAAAGGTTTACGCGAAGACAATGCGCGGCCACGGGAGAAAGGAGGCAATTTCCGCAACGCAATTGCTCAAGGATTCCGCATTGAAGGTCTGCTATCACATGATGCCCGGATTGCCCGGCTCAACCCTGAGGGAAGACTTGAAGTCCCTGAAGGAAATTTTTTCGAATCCAGATTACAGGCCGGACATGCTCAAGGTTTATCCCTGCCTCGTTGTTTCCGGAACAAAACTTTACGAGGACTGGAAGCATGGAAAATTCGAGCCTCTTTCTTCGCCTGAAGCCGCTGGAATAATCGCGGCGGCAAAGGAAAGTTTTCCAAAGTGGGTTCGCGTAATGCGCATCCAGCGCGACATTCCCGCGCAATACATTTCTGCAGGAGTCAGGGCATCCAATTTGAGGCAATTGGTTGAAGGGGAATTGCGGAAAAACGGCGCGAAGTGCAATTGCATCCGCTGCCGCGAAGCCGGATTGCAGGAATATAAAAGCGGGAAAAAGCTTGATTTTTCAAAGGCAAAAATCTTTCGCGAGGATTACGATGCAAGCAAGGGAACCGAAGTATTCATTTCCGCCGAGCTCCCAAAAGATGATTTGCTTTTGGGTTTCTGCCGCCTGCGCATTCCTTCAAATCCCCACAGGAAGGAATTGCAGGGAAAAACTGGCCTGGTGCGCGAACTGCACGTTTACGGCTCGGTTGTTCCCTTGGGAAACAAGCCCGAAACCGAAATACAGCACCGCGGCTTCGGAAGCAGGTTGCTTTTGGAAGCGGAAAAAATTGCGGAAGAGGAATTCGACTGCAAAAAGCTCGCTGTGATTTCAGGAATCGGGGTGCGCGGTTATTACCATAATCGCGGCTATGAAACCGAAGGACCGTACGTTTCAAAGGCCTTTAAATGAAGCCCGGAGGCGCAAAACTTTATATTCATTAAAAGTAATATAATATAAGGATTCGGTGTTGTTTTTGGCTGGAACCGGAAACGAATTCGTTTTCTTCCTCGAACAGCATCCCGAAGCGTTCAAGGCCGCGAATTCGGAAAGGCATATTGAAATGCTTTCCTTAATTTCAAGGCTGGCCTGCAATCCCGAGTCGGCTTCAAAGGAAACGGGTTTCACCGCAATTGAGTCGAAAATGATTTTGTTGGAATTGAAGGAGGCGGGGCTTGCGGGCACGATAAAGGCGGGAATGAAAACCCATTATTATGCTTCCAAACTCGGCGTGGAATTGTTGAAAAAGTATGAGTCCGCAAAAAGGAGTTTTGGAAGGTAAAACGGAGTGGGTTTTAATGAAGAGTTTCATTGCAATTCTCGGCGCGGGAAAGGGAAGCTGGGGCCACATTGCGCGCCTCATTTCCGAGCAGGAATGGAAGCAGATTTTCCTGGTTTCCAATGACTGGGGAAAGGAGCACTTCGACCCCAGCAAGGTCACGAAAAAGGAAGTGGAATGGATTCTCATGAACAACCGCGCTGGCTTTGACATCCTCAAGGACACGATAAAGGAAAAGCTTCCGAAGGACGAGCTCGCGGTTTCCCTTGCATCCGGTTCCGGAAAGGAGCACATGGCGCTCATCGCGGCGCTGAAGGAAAAAGGCTCGAAGTACGAGTTTGTGACCTTAACGGGCGACGGAACGAAATTCTTTTGAAGCCTTTCAAGTATCGCGCTTCGCGCTCAACTGAAAGGCTTGCGAAATATAGACTCTTTTTTTCTTTCGTTCCGTCACTGTATTTTATTGAACAGCCTTGCCGCGATTATTATCACGACAGCATCGAAAATTATCAGCACGACAACCGCAACCGGAATCGCCAGATGATTCAATCCGAGCATCAGTCCGCGCATCGCGTCCACGCCGTAAGTCAGCGGGTCGAAGAACGTAACCGCCCGAAGCCATTGCGGAAGGCTTTCCAATGCGAAGAACGCCCCCGAGAACAGAAAAATCGGGAATACGAGGAAATTCATTATGAACTGGAATCCCTGCGGGTCGGAAAGCACCGAGCCGAACGCGATTCCGATTGCCGCGAATCCCATTGCAATCAGCAGCATTACGGGAATCGCGAGAAGAATCATCCACCAAGGCTGTGTGGGCATGAAACCCAGCGGGATTGAAATCAGAAGCACAAGCAAACCCTGAAGCGTCGAAGTCGTCGCTGCGCCGAGAGTTTTTCCCAATGCGATTGAAATCCTCGAGACCGGCGCGACCATTATTTCCTTCATGAATCCGAACTGCCTTTCCGAAATCATGTTCAATCCCGAAAAAATGGACTGGAACAAAAGCACCATTCCGATCATTCCTGGAACGATGAACGAAAAATAATTCGTGCCCTGCACCTTGATTACCGCGCTAAGCCCGAATCCGAACGCAATCAGGAAAAACAAGGGTATTCCGAGGCTTCCGAAGATTCTGCTCTTGCTCCTCGAGTAAATGAGGAGCTCGCGCTGCCACACCGTGATTATTCCCCTCAATGCGCTCATCTGCTTTTCCTCCACTGCCTCATTCTGTGGTTTGCCTGATCCTTGGAATCCAGTTCCTCTTCGCGCATCCTGTGGCCGGTTAAGCGGATGAACACGTCCTCGAGCGTGGAGCCGTGCAATTCAATGGATTTTATTTCAATGCCGTTTTTCTGCGCGCCGAGAACTATTCTCGGCATTTCCCTGCTCCCGTCCTTCACCTGAAAGAAAACCGAGCCGTTCGCCTGATAGCATTTAGCTTTCTTGCACAATTTCAGGAGCTTTCCGTTGTCGCTCGAAGTTACCTGTATGGTTTCGCTTCCCGCCTTTTTCTTGAGTTTTTCCGGAGAATCCAGCGCCACTATTTTTCCCGCATCTATTATCGCAACCCTTCCGCAGAGAGAATCCGCCTCCTCCATGTAATGCGTGGTGATTATCACTGTGAGGCCTTCGGTTTCGCTCAGCTTTTTCACGTAATCCCAGATTCCGCGCCTAGTCTGCGGGTCCAGTCCCAAGGTCGGCTCGTCGAGGAAAAGCACTTTCGGGGTGTGCATCAAGCCGCGCGCTATCTCCAGCCTTCTTTTCATTCCCCCTGAAAACGTTTTCACCAGAACCTTCGCCTTGTCGCTTAATCCCACGAGCTCGAGGACTTCCTTTGCGCGCTTCCTCCTTTCCTCAGCGGGCATTTCGTAAAGCTTTCCGTGGAAATCCAGGTTCTCTATTGCGGTCAAGTCCAAGTCGAGGGACGGGTCCTGAAAAACCATTCCTATGCTTTCCCTTACCTTCCCGCTTTCTTCCGCGACGTCGAATCCGTTCACTTCCGCCTTTCCCGAGGTCGGGGGAAGCATTGTGGAAAGCATGCTCAAGGTGGTTGTTTTTCCCGCGCCGTTCGGCCCCAATAATCCGAATATTTCGCCTTGCGCGACTTCGAGGTCAATCGCGTTCACCGCCACGAGGTTTCCGTATTTTTTGGTGAGCTTCGAGGCGCGTATCGCGCTTCCGTTTTTCATTAGCGTCCCTAGTTTATACTTTGGCCTTTAGGCCAACTTTTTGTTTTGTTTGTGAAACATTCTTTCCTGTCGGCGCGCGGCTTTGCCGCGCTATAATACCGACAGGAGAGTGCTCTCATA
>JBAZPA010000139.1:0-4104 GCA_041648435.1 archaeon | reverse complement strand
GGTGCTTCTTCATTGCCCGTTTCAACGTAATTTGCTCGAAGAATAAGTAAATGAGCGGTACGAGAATCAACGTAAAGATAGTCGCAAAGGTTAAACCACCTATGACGGCACGCGCCAGGGGAACCCAAATTTCTGCGCCGGAACCCAGATTCAGCGCGAGCGGCAACATGCCAAAGATCGTCGTCAACGCCGTCATCAAAACCGGCCTCATCCTGCGTTTGCCACTGACGAGAATGGCAACCCAGAGATCCATGCCGTGTTTCTCACGCATCTGATTGATGTAGTCCACCAAAACGATGCCATTGTTCACGACGACGCCGACGAGAAGAATGCCACCGATCAATCCGGTGACACTCATCGTCGTTCCGGTCAATAGCATCGCCCAAACAACGCCGATCATAGCTAACGGAATCGTAAACATGATGATGAACGGATCCAGCAACGATTCGAACTGGGACGCCATGACCATGTAAACGAGGAAAATTGCCACGATAATCGCCAGCCCAAGGTACATGAAAGATTCCTGTTGATCTTGCGCCATTCCGCCGATCTCCCATCGGAAATCTGACGGGAACGGAACCTTTTTAACGACTTCATTGATGTCTTTAGTTACGCTCTGAAGGTCGCGACCTCTGACCGAGCAAGAAACCGAGATCATTCTTTCCTGATCTTCCCGGGTAATACTTTCCGAGGCCTGTCCGGGTTCGACTGTGGCGACGTTTTTCAAGGGAATTTGCGCGCCGGTCATTGATGTGACAAACAAGTTTTCCAGATCGCCTTTCGATTGGCGCGCGGATTCATCGAGTTGAACCAGCACATCATATTCCTGTCCGCCTTCCCGGAACTGAGTTGCGAGACTTCCTTTAATATCCGTTTCGATCGTCGATGAGACCTGATAAACCGAGAGTCCCATCGCCGAAATTCTATCGCGGTCCAACCGCACTTGATATTCCGGTTTCGGTTGGCTGTAGCTCTTCTGAACATCGACAACGCCGTCAACTTTCCCGATCACTTCGGCGACTTTATCGCCCAACGCCAGAGCGACGTTCCGGTCATATCCATATATTTTGATTTCGATATCGCCGGACGAGCCGAACATCATGTCGCCTTGCGAGATGGTTATCTTGGCGCCCGCTATCTTGGCAAATCGTTTCCGCAACGCTTCTTCGATGTCAAAAACGGTCCGCTTGCGATTTTTAACATCGGGAAGTCCGATCGCGACGGTACCTTTGTTCGTCGCACTGGTGCCGAAGATTGCGCCGATTCCCGAGCCTGTGCCGAAGTCTGTCTGAATATTGACCGCTTCCGGGACTTCCTCGCGGATGATCTGTTCGACTTGCTTAAATGTCTGATCGGTGGAAGTCAGCGAAGCGCTCGTTTCCCGTTCGACAATGACCGACATGTACGACTGATCGGTGTGCGAGATAAATTCACCGCCGATTTTAGGATAAACCATGATCGTCGCAATGATCACGACGACCAATCCGAGCAGAAAAACTTTCTTATGTCCCAGAAAATAGTCAAGAATCCGAACATACTTGTTTTCCATTTTTTCAATAAAATCACCAAAATTTTGATCCATCTTCCTCATGAATTTGGATTTGTAGGCGTGCTCTTTCGGCAGAAAACGGGAAGTCAGAAGCGGGATCAGCGTCAGCGCCACGATCAGTGAAGCCGTCAGCGAAACAACAATCGTAACGACCATGTCGGTGAACAACTCTCCGGCGATTCCGGGTACGAATAAAATCGGCACAAAGATCGCCAGCGTCGTCAATGTCGAAGCGGTGATCGCCATGGCAACTTCATCCGTTCCTTCTTCGGAAGCGACGCGAATCTCTTTGCCCGAATCCTTGTGACGGTAAATATTTTCCAGAACGACGATCGCGTTATCGACCAACATGCCGATTGCCAGCGCAAGTCCGGCCATGGAGATAATGTTGAGCGTCAAGCCCATCTCGTACATAACGAAAAACGTGACGATGACGGAAACAGGAATCGAGATGGCGGCGATCAAAGAACTCACGAAATGCCGCAGGAAAAAGAACAACACGATAAAACACATCAGACATGCTTGCCAGGCCGTGCTGGTCAAATTGTCCAGCGCACGGGTAATAAAATCCGAACTGTCCTGAATCATGTCGAATTTGATTCCCTGTCCGATCTTTTCTTCCAATTTCGGCAGTTCGGCGCGGACGGCTCGAGCCGTTTGAACCGTATTGGCATCGGATTGTTTTGAAATGTACATGACCAGTGCCGGTTTGGCGTTGTTGCGAACGACCTGCGTCTGGTCTTTAAATCCGTCAACCACGCGCGCCACGTTTTTGAGATAGATCGGTGAGCCATTTTTGGAACCGATCACCGTATTTTCAATTTGCTCGACGCTCGTGTATTCGCCGTACGTCCGAACCGTATATTCTTTAAACTCATCGTTGATGATGCCGCCGGGGATCTGGAGGTTTTCGGTTCTCAACGTTTGGAGAACTTGAGAAATGGAAATGCCCTGAGACGCGAGTTTTTGCGGATCGACCATCACACGTATCTGCCGCTCCATCCCGCCCGCCGTTCCTGCGGAAGCAACTCCGACGATTCGTTCCAACCTCGGCTCGATCTGTTCCGATGTGAGCGTGCGCAATTCCGCCGGTCCCAATTGATCCGAACTGAGTGCGATAAACTGGATCGGCTGCATCGAGGGATCGAATGCAAAAGTCACCGGGTCTCCCGCTTCGGTCGGCAGATAATCCCGCACGAGATCGATATTCTTCCGGACGTCGATTTCAGCCTGATTCATGTCCGTTCCCCAATCGAATTCGAGGATCAACAACGATATGCCGGAATAGGAGCGCGAGGTCAGTTTTTTTATGTTTTTCGTCGAGATGATCGCCTTCTCTAACGGTCGGGTCAATGAATTTTCGATATCTTCCGGACCGACGCCGGGATATTCGCTAAAAACCGCGATAATCGGCAAGGTGATGTTGGGATACAGATCGATCTTGAGACTGCTCAAACCAAAAATGCCGAAACCGATAGCGATGATAAATAACATCCCGAATGTCACACCGCGATTGATCGCTAATTTGGTAATTTTCATAAACCGCTCCCATTCGTCACGATTTCAACTCTCAATGAATCGAAGAGGTTATGTTGACCGATCGTCACCAGCTGTTCGCCGGTATTTAGTCCAGAAAGCACTTCAATTTTCGATCCATTCTCGAAACCGGTTTGGATCGATTTTTTCAAGGCGATACTGTCCTGAACAATGTAAATGTACTTTTCGACTTTCACCTGCGCGTTTGTCAATTCACCGCCAAGATATTCCAATTTCGTATTTTCCAGGACAGAGTACTTGGGTATCAGAACCGTGTCATCGTGGCGGTCGATGACAAGTTCGACTCTCGCAAACATTCCCGGTTTCAATTTCATCGCTGAGTTGTCGATCAATATTTCGGCACCGACGGTTCGCGACATCGGATTCAGCGTCGGACTGATTTTCGACACTTTGCCTTCAAACTGTTGATCAGAATACGACTCGACCGTGATATGCGCTTTCTGTCCGATTTTGACCATTCCAATTTGGTTTTCCACGATGTCGATCACAACTTTCACCGGATTCATCTTCACGATCGTGAACACCGGCATTTGCGGCGAGGTTTGATCGCCCTGTTCCTGAAAACGTTCCGACACGACACCGGCGATTGGAGCTGTAATATAGCTGTCTTGCATCTGGCTTTTGGCATTCGCCATGGCCGCTTCCAATTGTTTGACGGCGGATTTGGCGCCTTCACGTTGCGCGGCGACGCCGTCGAACTGCGCCTGACTGACAGCATTTGCCTGATAGAGTCTATTGATTCGGTTCCATTCCGTCTCGACATTCTTATACTGCGCGCGCGCCGATTCCAGTCCGGCTTCCGCCTGAATCACCATTTGTTTGACCTTTTCGTTGTCGACAATGGCCAGCACCTGTCCTTTTTTAACGACATCGCCGACATCGACTTTCATCATCATAATGCGCGTCGGAATGGTCGAGTAGACTTTCACGTCCTGTGAGCCGCTGATGTTGCCGAGAAAGTCGATCTTCGACTCAATCGATCCGCGGGTAACGGTCGA
>JBAZPA010000138.1:0-4106 GCA_041648435.1 archaeon | reverse complement strand
AAGGCGGGCTAATACAAAAACACAAGAAAGGCGGCAGGGAAATAACCGCAAAAGGCCAGAGTCTGCTGGAAAAAAACGCGAAGGAATTGCTTAAAAAGAAGCCGAAAAAGGAAAGCCTTGTTCAGGCATGACAGAAAGTGGTGCGGTGCAGGAAGAATATGGAAACGAAGGCAGTGAAGCGGAGGAAACCGGGCAAAGAATAATGGAACAGAGAATGAGGGCCGAAAGGGAAAGGCTCGATGCGGAGCAAAGGATTAATTCCTTGCTTGCAAGCATTCTGGAGCCGGCTGCGAGGGAAAGGCTCTCGAACCTGCGCGCCGCGAACTCCGAAGCCTATTCGAAGGCGGTTCAGGCGCTCGCGTATTACGCGAGAAGCGGGAAAATGGAAAGAAAAATAAGCGACGGGGAACTCAAAAAATTGCTTGGAAGCGTTTCACAAATCGGAAAAAGGGAAATAAGGATAAAACGGAAATGAATTTTGGTGGGGGAAATGAAATGAGCTCGAGGAAGGAACCGGAATTCAAGGAATTCCTGATTGCGACAAGGAAAAAAATCGGCCCCGGAATGACTAACGCGCCGGTATGGGTATTGCAGAAGGCCGGAAAGAGGATCTGGAACAAGAAGCAGAAAAGGCACTGGCGGAAAGCCGAATTGGGAAAAATGTTTGCGAGAAGCGGGGCCATGGAAAAGGGCTACATCAACAAAAACAAGCCGAGGACTTCAAAAAAGAAAAAGGGTGGTAAAAAATGAAAGGCGACAAAGCCGAATACGTCATTCCATTGAGGCAGGCATTCAATACCCCGCGCTCAAGGCGCGCGGACAAGGCGATTTTCCTCATAAGGGAATTCGTGAAAAAACACACGAGGGCAAACGCAAAGGACATCGCGATTTCCAACGAAGTAAACGAATTCGTGTGGAAGCAGTCCAAGTTCACGATTCCCCGCAGGGTTGACGCGGTGCTGAAAAAGGATGGAAGCAGGGTCACGGTTTTCATTAAGGGCGGAAAGGAAATCGAGGCAGTGAAAGCGAAAGCCGAAGAAAAGGAAAAAAAGGGAAAAAAGGAAGCCAAGCCGAAAAAGGAAGACGGAAAAGCGGAAAAAACCGAAAAAGACGGGAAATCCGAGAAGAAAGGCGAAGAAAAAAAGCCTGACGCAAAAGAGGCCGAGCAGAAGGCGAAGCTTGAAGAAAAAAGGGAAAAGGAAAAGAACGCCCAGAAAGCGGAATTCAAGTAAAAGTGGTTTTTGCTTGAAGACCGAAAAATTATCAGTGCTTTCCTCGCCTTACATCGGCGTGTTCTGCCTCGCGACCGAAAACGCATTGCTTGTGCCCTATGGCGCCGAAGAAAAAAGCGTCAGGGAAATGGAAGCCGCGCTGGGAGTCAAGGCAAAAAGGCAGAGCATTGCAAGCAGCACCCTTATCGGCGCATTGTGCGCGGGAAACTCGCAGGGAATAATAGTTCCGGAAATAATAACATTGCAGGAGGAAAGCCTGCTCAAAAAAAACGGCGTCAGATTTCTCGTGGTTGACGGAGTAATGGCATTGGGAAACCTTGTCACTGCGAACGACAAGGGCGGAATAGTTTCTCCCCTCGTTCCCGAAAGGTCAAGGAAGCAGATCGAGGAATTCCTGAAAGTGAAACTCAGGAAAACGATTCTGGCGGGAACCGATGTGGCGGGAAGCTGCGTTATTGCAAGCAATTCGGGCTTCTGCTGCCACCCTGAAACTTCAAAGGAAGAATTCACGGAACTCGAAAAGGCGTTCGGAGTCAGGGGGACGGTAAGCACCGCGAATTACGGCGACGGATTCGTGAAAAACGGGGTTCTCGCGAACTCGCACGGAATAGTAGTGGGAACCGCGACTTCGGTTTCCGAGCTTTCAAGAATCGAGGAAGGAATGGAGGCGGATTCTGAATGAAACAGGCAAAGTCGAAAAAAGAATTCACTGTAATCGGAAAATTCACCCAAAATGGAAGGGAAAGGAAGTTTTCAAAGGCGGTCTCCTGCCAGAATGCCGCGCAGGCGAGGGAAAGGGCAATGCAATTGTTCGGCTCCAAGAACGGGATAAAGAGAAGGAATATAATAATTGGGGAAGTAAAAGAAGTATAGGAGGTATGGAATGCCCAAAAACGAAAAAAAAGAAGCAAGCTGGGAAAACACGGTTCGGCCGGAAACCGCAAAAAAGCCGAGCCAGATAAGGCTGAGCGGAAACCAGTTGGTGCAGTTATACGAAGGCGAAAGGCAGAAGCTCGAGGCACTGGAAAGAAGACTTGAATTGGTGCAGAGGGCAATGGTGGAAGTCACGGGGACAATTGAAACGATTTCCGCATTGACAAAGTCGGGCCAGACTGATTCCGTTCTCTTGCCGATAGGCGCGGGAATTTACATCGAGGCAAGCGTGGAAAACAAGAAAAACGTGAAGGCCAGCATTCCGGGCGGAATAGTCCTTGAATTGACTTCGGAAGATGCAAAGGAAGAGCTCGGAAAAAGAAGGGAAGAGCTGGCGAAGGACGAAAGGGTATTGGGAGAGGAACTGCAGAAGTCCGCAACCGCATTGAACCAGCTCGGAAACTTATTGCAGGCCGGCCAACAGAAAGTGCAGGAAGCCCAAAAGCAAAGGACTGGCGTTGCCTGAAAAGTGAAAGCAATGTTTGACCTGCTCAAGAAAAAGCTTTCATCTTTCACGGAAAAACTCAGGGGCGCAATAGAAAAAAAGGAAGCAGCGCCCCGAGTTTCCGGAACGCGGAAGGAAATTCTGGTTGCGCCGGAGGCCGGAATTCCGAAGGCGGAAATCCGGAAAGCGGAAAAAGAAACTGAGATAAAAACGGGTTCCGGCAAAAAGCTTGGGGAAGGACTTCAAGATTTCAGGGAAGTTTCGGAGAAGGCGCCAAAAGAAACGGGAATTGAAGAAAGCCCCGCCGAAAAAAAAGAAAAAATTCCGGAAGAATCCGGAGAAGAAAACGAAGCTGAAGAAGAAATTGAAGCATGGGCGGAACCGGAAAGGCGCGAAACCCTTAAAATTAAACCGGAAAAAAAGCGCCTGATTCCGTTTTTCGGGAAAGGGGAAACCGAACGCGAATTGAAGGCGAAGCCGAGCCTGAAAACCAAAGTGCTGAGCGTTTTCAGCGCGGAAATAAAAGTCGAGGAAAGGGACATTGCGGGATTCCTTGAGGAGCTTGAGCTGGAATTGCTTGAAAGCGACGTGGAGCAGAACACCGCGATTGAAATAATTTCACTTATGAAAAAAGAATTGGTGGGAAAAAGCTTTTCTAAAAGCGGGGATTTGACCAGGGCATTGAAAGGCGAAATACGCGTGGCGCTCGAAAAGGCGATGGACGCGGAAAAAATCGATTTGTTCGGGGAAATGCAAAAAAAGAAGCCTTACATAATACTCTTTTTGGGGCCGAATGGTGCGGGAAAAACCACTACGATTGCAAAAATCGCCTCGCTGATGCAGAAGCGCGGGAAAAAATCAATTATTGCGGCCGCGGACACTTTCCGCGCGGCATCAATAGAGCAGATTGAATTGCACGGCCAAAGGCTCGGGATAAGGGTGGTGAAGCACGATTACGGCTCGGACCCCACTGCCGTTGCGTTTGACGCGGTTAAGGCGGCCGAAGCGGGAAACTATGATGTGGTGCTCATTGATTCCGCGGGAAGGCAGGAAACCAACAGGAACCTCATAAACGAATTGAGGAAAATGGGGCGCGTGATAAAGCCGGATTTGAAAGTTTTTGTGGGGGAAGCGCTGGCGGGAAAAAGCCTTTTGAATCAGGCAATTGAATTCGACAGGGAAGTAGGTCTGGATGCATTCATTTTGAGCAAGATTGATACTGACGCGAAAGGCGGAACCGCAATTTCATTATTGCACAATTTGCGCAAGCCGATACTCTTCGTGGGCACGGGACAGGAATACAAGGATTTGGCGGAATTCTCCCCGAAATTCATACTGGACAGGATTCTTGCCGAAGAAGCCGATTAAAAAAAACCGCTTTTATAACCTTTCCTCCGGATTCAATTCAAGGTGAAACGAATGGGCTTGGGAGACGGACTCAGAAAGGCAATGGAAAGGCTGCGCAACACAGTGCTCTTGGACAAAACCGAAGTCAA
>JBAZPA010000137.1:0-4155 GCA_041648435.1 archaeon | reverse complement strand
ACGGGCGCGGGCATTACCGGAAGACAATATTGCCCAAGCCGGAGGTTTTGTCGCATATTCCGCGCCGATATGGATTATACGGCGCGACGCGGGAAAAATTCGAGTCGGCGCTGGACGCGATCGAACAGCCCGACGCTATCTTGCTGACCTCGCACATGACATACTGGTATCCGGGTGTAAAAATGACCGTAGATGTTTTGCGGGAGCGATTCCCGGGAACGCCGATGATTCTTGGTGGGATTTATGCGACGCTCTTGCCCGAACACGCGCGGCAGACGATCCGACCGGATTATCTCATCACCGGTTATGGTGAGAAAAAAGCGCTGACACTGCTCGATTCTTTGTTGGGGGTTTCGCGGGACGAATCGCAACAGCCGGAGTATGACGATTCCGGTGAATTGCCGTGGTCGTTGTATTCACGGCTGAAATCGGTTGCCGTTTTGACTTCGCGCGGCTGTCCGAACCGGTGCAGTTACTGCGCGACGCGCCTGCTGAATCCGCGGTTCAGTCAGCGCAAACCGGAAGATGTGATCTTCGAGATCGTCGATACGCATTACCGGTACGACATCCGCGACTTTGCGTTTTATGACGACGCACTGTTTACCAACCGCGACCGGCATATCATACCGATCCTCAAAGGTATCATCGAACACGGCGTTCGGGCGCGGTTTCATACGCCGAACGGTCTTTTCGCGCGGGAAATCAACCCGGAACTTGCCGAATTGATGAAATCGGCTGGTTTCGAGACGATCCGGCTCAGCTTGGAATCGGTCGCGCCGGAGATTCAACGTGCATCGTCGAATAAAGTGGACAACGCGGCATTCATCCGAACAATGAATGTTTTGGAGAATGCCGGTTTTCGGCGGAATCGGATCGAAGTTTATTTGATCGCCGGACTGCCTGAACAGACGATCGACAGCGTTCGGTTTGTTGCCGATCAGGGCGCGATTTCGCGATTGGCGTTCTTTACGCCGATTCCCGGAACGGCGGAATGGGAAAAAGCGCGACGCAGAGGACTCGTTTCCGACGACACCGATCCGCTGTTGACGAACAACTCCGTTTTTCCGTTCTATTCCGAGCCGGAATGGGCGGAGGAATTCAAACGGTTGGTTCAATTTACAAATGAGGCGAACGAGCAGACGCGACGACAAACACATTATCACTCGGAGGAATCAGACGATGGGAACGATTAAGCCCGTCACGACAGCGCATCCGTTCTTCGCGCTTATGTTTTCGGAGCGGGAATTATATGATTTAGCAATAAACCGGATTCGGGGAAAATATGGCGAGATAATGGGAGCCGGACCGGTTTTCAAAGTTTCGGACTTTACCGATTACTATGAAAAGGAGTTCGGGAAGGATTTGCAGAAGCAGTTCTTTGTGATGAAAGAACCCGTCGATCTGCAGGATTTTGCGCGGGTCAAAGTCTGGTCGAACGAACTGGAAGCGGAGACGGCACGAAACGATTCGGGACGACTCGTCCGGACGATCGATCTCGATCCCGGCTATCTGGAACCGTCGAAGCTGGTCTTGTATTCGACAAAGAATTTCTCACACCGCGTTTTCGTCACTGACGGAATTTTTGGAGAGATCACGATGATCTACGAACATGGAAAATTCAAGTTTCTGCCGTGGACGTATCCCGATTATTCGTGGGATGAGAACGTCAAATTTCTGATGGCGATGCGGGATGGAATTGTGCGAGCGGGTAGAAATCAACTGCGGAAAGATCTATCAAGCAGATTGTAGTATCACATTTATCTTTAGTTGCATTGTACACATCATTGAAACGCCTCCGTTCCCTCCAACAGCGTTGTAAGATACTGCTGATAGGCAAAAACGCGGTTGCGTCTGCCGCCGGTTAATTCGCGTACAATGCCTATCGTAACCAGTGCTTCCATTGCTTTATTGACTGCCGGGAAAGAAAGTTCGGTCAGGCGTTTGGCTTCGTTAATCGTTAGTAAGGGACGTTTGCATAGAACATTAAAAACTCGCAACGTCGTAGAAGAATTTCGACCGTACCTTTGTGTTCTGGATGTGTCGTCATTGAAGAGCGCTACCAGGCGTTTTGCTGTCTTTACCGCACCACCAGCGGTTTGTTCGACGCCCTCCAGAAAGAAATCGACCCACGCCTCCCAGTCGCCTTCGGTACGAACAGCATCAAGCAAGTGATAATACGCTTCGCGGTATTGTTTGAAATAGAGGCTTAGATATAAAAGGGGCTGAGATAAAATACCTGCCTCATGGAGTAACAGTGCAATCAAAAGCCTGCCTACACGTCCGTTGCCGTCCAGAAACGGATGAATGGTTTCAAACTGTACATGGGAAAAAGCCGCTTTCAAAAGAACGGGATATGGTGCAGATTCATCGTGAAAAAAACGTTCGAGACCGGTCATACACGCTTCTAACTGTTCCGGTGGAGCTGGTACGAAATGGGCGTTTCCCGGGCGAGTTCCTCCGATCCAGTTTTGAGAGCGACGGAATTCACCGGGCGCTCTTTGGCTCCCGCGGCCGCTTGGAAGCAATTTTCCATGCACTTCGCGAATTAGGCGGTTACAGAGGGGAAATCCTTCTTTCAGACGCTGAATCCCATGCTCCAACGCCGCCACATAATTTGATACCTCGACCACGTCATCCAGAGGAACTCCGGGAGCTTCTTTCAACTCGAACAGTAAAAGATCGGAAAATGACGACTGAGTGCCTTCGATTTGAGAGGAAAGCACTGCTTCACGTCGTACATAGGAATATAAAAACAAGTTCGGATCTGGTAACAAAACAACGATGCTGTCCAAGCCGCCCAGAGCGATTGTAGCCCGTTCTAAAAGTTTGCGTCGAGCGCCTGAATCCCGAAGCTTCGGGACGGGTGGCAAATCAAAAGGAACGAACGCTTGTACTGATTCTCCACCAATGGTTGAGATTTCATATTTACCCGTTAAGCCACGTTTCATACTGCGGTATTTTATTCATCAACCGTTTAATAAGCAAGCCTCTTATTAAACAAAATGCAAAAAACGTTTAATAAGAAAGATTCAATTCTACCAAGACGGAGAACCGATTTGTCCCGAAGGTTCGGGATGAGGTTCGTCTTGGAACCAAGCCGGTCAATTCAGCCATTTGTTGCAAACAATAAATTGCATTGATTAGCCAAGTTACCGAAATTTGGTTTGGATCCCGAAGGTTCGGGACCAATTCATAGAAAGAATCCATGATTAAGAATATTCAGGAATGGCATTACCCGGAGAGTGTGGAGCGCGCGCTCGCGTTGATGAAAAAAGCCCGTGTGATTCCCTACTCCGGCGGGACAAGTTTTCATCGCGGCGGAACGGTCAGCGCCGTCGGTATGATCAGTTTGAGAAACGTCGGACTGAATTTCATTGAAGAGACCGGCGGCAAAACGATGATTGGCGCGTGCGCTCGATTCAGCGAAATCGGCGAACACGATTTCGGCGATGGGCGAAATATGCTGAGAACCGCCGCCTCACTTGCCGCGTCGAACTCGCTCAGAAATCTGATTACGATCGGCGGATCGCTGGCGTCGTTGCCATCATGGTCGAACATCCCGACGCCGCTTTTGGCGTTGAACGCGGAGATTTCGCTGGCCGGAACGAATGCGGCTGTTGTCGGAATCGAGGATTTTCTCGATGGAAAACTGTTGGACGGGACAACGCTGGTCACCGGAATAATTCTGCCGAAAGCGCCGGGAATCAGTATCTATGCGCGGTATGCGAGAACGACATTCGATTACGCAATCGCCGACGTGGCGGTTTATGCCAGAGTCGTCAGCGGGCGGCTGAAAGATGTCCGTATTGCCGTCGGGAACGTTTTTCCGAAAGCCAGGCGATTCCCTGAAATCGAAGAAAAGTTGAACGGTGCGGCATTCGATCCGGGAAAAGTCGCAACAATCGTCGATAGCATGAAATTCCAGCCGTCCGCAAATCCGACATTTTCCAAAGAATTTCGGATCAATCTGGTAAAGACGATGGTGAAGCGGGCATTTGAACAGATCGGAGAGCAGGCGCATGAAAATTGAACTAGTGTTAAGTTAACTTTGCTATGACGGTAATATTTAGTATATTTGTACCAAAAAGGAGATATCATGGTACAGTACACAATCAAACTAAAAAAACCAGAAGTGGAAGAACTTTACCGAATTAT
>JBAZPA010000136.1:0-4169 GCA_041648435.1 archaeon | reverse complement strand
CGCGGCGAAGGTAGTCCGGGAGATGATGTTCAAGATCAACAAAGCCGCTTCGATCTGCTTTATGCACGACAAGGCGAAGCTGGATGAATTCAAGTCCATCATCCCGAAGAAAAAGGCAAAACCGAAAACCACGCCGCCGACCACTCCGGAAACCCCGGAGAATCCATAAACCAAAAGCACATCAACAATCCCCTGCCCCGGCGCGAGTCGGGGCTGGAGGAAATGGGGAGGATTGAGGAGTGTAGAAGATCAATTAAAAGAGAAACAAACGATTTTGGATGGCAAAAAGACTAACGAAAGTAACAAATGAATATTAACTCAATAATGGAGGAAAAGTGAAAATGAAAACGAAAATCAGTTTTTTCATGTTAATCGTGACGGGTGTAGCGTTAATGCTCGTGATAGGCTATACTCAAGGAAATAGTCAAGTAAATTCGACAATTAAACACCCAGTTTTAAACACGTTTGAAGTAGAAGATGTCTTAGCAGAATCGGCGACCTGCGGGGGTGAAATAATATCTGATGGCGGTTCATTCATTGTGGAAAAAGGTGTTTGTTGGGTGGGTGGAAAAAAACAGACAGCACAAAAATCAACAGCTCAAAAACCACCGATTCCAACTCCAGCTATCACTGATAATAAAACGATTGATGGTGAGGGCGGTGAGAATTTTTCAAGCTATATGAGCGGACTTAAACCAAACACAACCTATTATGTACGGGCTTATGCTACCAATAGTGCCGGTACAAAATACGGAGAGACTACATCTTTTACGACTCACGACGGAGTGATTATAATACATACCTTGAAAGTTGATAGTGTTTTAGCAGAATCTGCTACTTGTGGTGGTGAAATTATTTCTGATGGTGATTCAAGGATTATAGAGAAAGGCGTCTGTTGGGCAATTATCCAGAAACAGCCCGGCCCAAAGCCATCAATCCCAATACCGACAATCGCAGACCACAAAACGAACGATGGGGAAGGTTACGATTCTTACATAAGTAGTATAAACGAATTGTCAGTTAGTACAAAGTATTATGTGCGAGCTTATGCTACAAATAGTGTTGGAACATCTTATGGTAACATCTTATCTTTTACAACGCAAGACGGAATCGCTGAAATAAAAAAAATAGAGGAAATTGTGATTCTTGCCGCAACTGCTTCATTTAAGATTTCCCTTACAGATGGGGGAGCAATTATTAATGCCAAAGGCGTATGTTGGGATAGCTCTAAACAGACACCTTCAATTATTGATAATTTTACCAATAATATTGAAGACACGAGCAATACGTTTATTAGTAATATCAAAGGATTGACACCCAGTACCAAATATTATGTAAGAGCCTACGCCACCAGTCGTTTTGGGACGGTCTATGGAGATACGATATCATTTACAACTCAGCCTGGGATTCCAGATATTGATGGTAATTTTTACACCGCCATTGTGATCGGCACTCAGGTTTGGATGGTAGAAAACCTTAAAGTGACCCATTACCGCAATGGCGACGAAATACAAAATATCATTGATAATAGCACTTGGGAAAATCTGACAACTAGCGCTTACTGCAACTATGGGAATGATATCAATAATGCTGACACTTATGGCAGACTATACAACTGGTATGCGGTAACCGATAATCGCAATATTGCTCCTACCGGCTGGCACGTACCAACTGATGCGGAGTGGCAAATCCTGGTTGATTATCTGGGTGGTGGAGAAGTAGCCGGTGGTAAAATGAAAGAAATCGGAACGACACACTGGGATAACCCCAATGAAGGCGCAACGAATGAAAGCGGATTTTCGGCGTTGCCCGGCGGCGACCGTGACAGCGATGGGGCGTGCAGCAGCGTTGGCAGCACCGGTTACTGGTGGTCGGCTACGGAGAACAATAGTTACAGCGCCTGGGCCCGAGACCTGGAATACTTTGGTTCACGCGTAAACCGCTACGGCACCGGCGGCCATAAGCGGAGTGGGTTTTCGCTTCGTTGCGTGAGGGATTGACTATCGGAATATTATTGATTAATATATGATTGCATGAAAAGAGAAACGCAACATGAGTCTGGATGGTTACCAATGGACAAACTTACAGGTTTCTTTATTAAGAAACTTTTCAAAAAAGTTTGTTTATCCAAAAACTTGTTTGTCTATAGACACACCTGTAAATGGAGACAATGTGCAGGATAAACATATGTTAACAACAGAAAAAGAGGTGCTGAATGTCGAACATCCAACAATACATCAATGACCGCAACAAGTACAAAGTCGATCATACGTACCAAAGGCCAAGTGACGCTTGGTCACATGAGGACAATCAGTGCTTCATAGATACAATTCTGCGAGGAGAGCCGATTCCCATTTTCTTTCTCAACTACGATTCGACAAAGAAGGTCTTCTATATCGTGGATGGGCAACAGCGTCTCAATTGCATTTCCAACTTCTATGACAACAAAGTGAAATTGAACGAGAAATTCTCCGGGGTGATCAATCGGGGGAAAACATTCAATGGCGAAAACCCGCTCGATGATGACCAGAAAACACAATTCTTGAACTATCCCCTTACATTCCACATAATGGAAGATTACGACGATGAACGCGTTCGGCTGATATTTTCGAGACTTCAGCGTGGAAAACCCTTACAGATAGGCGAGCGCCTTAATGCCAAACCCGGCGAAATCGTCCAAAGTATGCGGACAATAGCACACCATCCATTCTTGGCGAAATCAACAGCCGTTGCAAAGAACCGGTACGGCATATATCCAGATGCAGCGCGGATACTCTTCTACGAGATGTACAAAGCCCGTCAATGTGGCACTAATGAGCTGCATACCTTTTTTGACAAACATAAGATGCTAGGGGATACTTCTCCTGAATACAAGGCGGCCATCCGCGTGCTGAACTATCTTGAAAAGTGTTTTCCCGCTGAAAACGGGCCATATAGCTGTTTCGAGAAGCACGCATGGGTGCTCGCTGTCTATACAATGATCAGGGAGTTGCAGATAGGTTATGCCCTCATTGGCCAAGAAAGCAAAGTGCTTGCCTTTGTTCAAGATTTCCACGGAAAGGTTTACAACGAAGATTTCCGCAGATCAAAAACCGACTATCAGCGGTTCTATGACAACGTTAGGGGCGGCTGGACGGAAAAGATAGTCGCGTTACGTCGAAACATTTTGATTAAAGAATTTCTTAACAAGCACAAAGTCCTTGAGCTTGACGACAAAAGGCAAATATCTGACGAAGAAAAGATCGCCCTATTCTCAATTCATCCTACGTGCGAGATGTGCTCTCGGAAATTCAAGAATCACAAGGAAGCAGAGTACCATCATAAAGAATTGTACTCCGAGGGCGGCAAGACAAAGCAGGAAAACATAATGGTACTATGCCCTGACTGTCATGACCTAATTCACGGTAGAAGTAAGATTGAGCCTTTATCGGAAAAGGATGTGGCTCAGGAGGAAGAAGAATAAAGGCTGACAATTGGTACATGTAAAAAGATGGGCCTTCGTTTTAAAATAGACCATAAAGAAGCAACCTATTTTATCACAACGACAATAGTCGATTTCCAACAGGTTCTGACTCAACCCGGAATACCGGAAATCCTTTATGATAGTTTTAAAGCGTGTCAGGTCTGAGGATTTGACGAAACACCCAAAAATGTTAGAAATGATCCCGAACCTTCGGGATTCAAATGGGGAACCCATTTGACTATACGGACAATCGGTACAGGTAAAAAGATTGGACTACGTTTTAAAATAGACCGTGAAGAAGCAACCTATTTTATCACGACGACAGTAGTCGATCTCCAAACGGCTCGGCGAGTACTTTTCGCGTCATGAGTATCTTACTAACAAAGATTATCGTCAAATAGTCGGCGGTGTGCATATCGTTACTGCGTCCATACAATTAAAAAAACTTGTCAACGAAAATATATTAATCAGAAAAGGGAAAGGTCGGGGCATGCGATACTATCCCGGAAAGGATTTTCTAAAAACTAAATAAAGATAAATATTTTCTTAGTGTTCTATATGAAATTGAATGGTAATAAGCAGAGAATGAATGACTTATAGGAATTTTAAAACATCATAAATATACATATATATGTTGCAGTTTTGGTTTGATATGGCTCTAAGTCATTAAGAGGCTGTGAGAAGGGGGAAATCTAAAACCTATGCG
>JBAZPA010000135.1:0-4175 GCA_041648435.1 archaeon | reverse complement strand
AAAAATGTTAACAACCGGACAGTATTTAAGGTCAATCCGGCTAGAAATGACCGCTGAAATTTTGAAAATTGCGAAAATATTGACCATGAAGTAAAAGGGATGGTTTTTCAAAGTACTCTCATAATGATAAATGAACCGGTCCGATCTGTCGCCGTGCCATAATTAGTCCCGGCTAAAATTACATTTGCGCCCGGTAAGTAGTCGCCTGATTTGGCGTCAACTACCCGACCCTCCACTGTGCCCCTAACCTTCGCTAATAAAGCATTCGGACTTGCTAGAATGCCCAGTAGCAGAAGGGCTGCGATCAATGCGCAAACAAGGTTTGCGAAACTGATTTTTCTACCAGATTTCTTCAACATCACATCCTCCCAATTGAATTTGTTAATGATACGTCGTTTAAGTAACTGCTAAGTAACTGCTATGAAATAGACCACCATCGTTAATGAACCTCCCTTCGTCGAATTCTCGTCGTGGTATGATTTTCCCTATTTCAAAATTTCGGTATGCATCAATTGATAAGGTCCACCTTTTGAATCGTCACGGTAAACCTCAACTTTAACAGCCGGTTTTTCCAGAATGATTTTAATGAACGTACTTCTGGATAAATCCCAGTTCTTTTCAAATGTCCGAATGTATTTTTCTCTCACTTGCGGATTCTGTTTATAATCATGGTAAAACTTAGTTAACTGCAATAAAGCCGGTTCATCGGCGAATTGCTTATACGATACACCGTCGGTTAACCCGGTATAGTACAATACTTTTTTGATGCTATAGGACTCAGTGCGGAAAAAATCTCCGATCATTTCGTCAATGACCTTGCCTGAAGCCGAATTTGTTCGGATATAATCTGAGATTTCAGTGAATAGAAATTCCGGATAAAGGTCTTCGATTCCGTACGCGTGGCCGGCGTCGATCTGCCAGACCCCATTGATTTTTGTGATGGACGCACCGTGCGTGTGTCCGTTTAAATAAGCGGTGACGCCGTACTTTTTTAAAAGATTGTGCAGGCGATTAGCATTCCGGCAATATTTATCGAGCGAATCGCCCTGATGGCGAATGCGCCCGTTATCCATGTCCGGTTGTGCCAGAAGCGGTTCGTGACCGACTACGAAAGTATAGGTCTTTTTGTTGTTTTTCAGGTCTTCTTCCAACCAATTCAACAATTCCGGAACGACATCGCCGTCCGTTCCGATGTCGGATTTTCCATCGAAATATAGATTCAAAATGGCTATGTGACAGTCGCCAATCTCGAAAGAATAAGTGGTTTCTTCGCACCTCGCGGGACCTTTACGAACGACATGCGGCAGACTCATTCCACCGGCATTCATTTTTCGCAATAACCCAAAAAACACGGTATCTTCCTGGTCATGATTGCCCGGCGCTGTGTACCAAAGATAGTCTTTACCAAGCACTTCGGAGATCAGCGCCCGCGAAGCGTCAACCGGTGATACGTCGCCGCAACTGATCAAAAAATCGCCTTTACCGACCTTTTTTATCGCTTGCAAGGCACCTAAGGTGTATTCGCTCCGATGAAAATTTTCCGTCACTTTGTAGCGCCAATCGTTTGCGACAACGAAGGATTGCGATTTGTTCGCCAACTGCGCCGGACTTTGGGCGAAAAGCCCGGCAATCAGGAAAAGAAGAATGCTCGTTTTATAGAATCGTTTCATGGCTCTGCTCCTATATTCAGCCGTTCATCATCTCGTACTATTTAATGCAATTGATATTTATTCCTGATCAGCGCTTCCACATCGGACATCGGTCGCAAGAAGGGGCCATCCGATTCCATTTTCAAACTGGTCACTGCCGCCGACCAGATTATCGCTTCGGCTGGCGGTTTCGACAAACGCGCGGCCGCATAAGAAGCGATGCAGGTGTCGCCCCGCCCGCTACGTCCGATCATTGCTTTTGGGAAAAATCCGGCTGAGTAAAACGATTTTCCATCATAAACCAAAATTCCGTCCCGATGGGTCAGGACGATTTCTTTAGGTCCCCAGGAAGCAAGTATCCTGGCGGCTGTCTGATGATCTTTCTCGCCGGTCAATGATTCAGCCTCGACGGCATCGGCTTTCAGAATATCGATCATCGCCAAAACGGTTTTCTTTTCCGGCTACTCGGCATTGATAAGTCGGCTCTCCTGACCGACGATCCGGACAAATGTCTGCGCGTCAGCGACTAATAAGCCGCCTTTTTTCCTCAGCGATTCGACAACATTGACCGGTACTTCATCCCGGATCGAGCCGTTGATTAAAAACGCCTTTGCCTGTAATCCATCAAATTGCTCCGGTGTGTACGCACCTGCCGTCGCGGGACAGGTCAGAATCCGTTCATCGGGATTGTCAGTCGGGTAATCAAGAATCATTTGTGTGGATGATGGTGTGAAGGTTGGATAAACATCGATCCCGATATTTTCCAATTTTTTAACGACACGAATATCGGCTTGCTGGAGCCGGGTCACTGCGGCGACCTTCAAACCCATCATCGCGGCGGCGTGCGCCCCATAGTTGAATCCGCCGCCATCGACATGTCGCTTGATTCCGAATTGGATGATCGTGTCGCTGGTATAATTGCCAAAAATGACAATGTCATAAGATTTCATGAATGAACACTCCTGATATTTGCACTAATCACTGACCTTTACTTTCCATAAGGTTGTCGCCAAAATTAAAGACAACGCCGAAGCGCCGATCCAATAGTAAATCACGTAACTAAAATCGTAAGTTCTGACGCCGTTCACTATCGCCGATCCTTTGTTGATTAAAAATCCGCTGATCTGGTCTTGTAATCCAGCGCCGAGATAGCTAAAAATCCCGATAAAACCCATCGCACTGCCGGCGGCTTTTTTCGAGGCAATATCGATGGCGAATAATCCACCCAGCGAAGCCAATAAACCACTCATCGTAAAACCATAACAGATGAATGCGATTGTGACTATTCCCGGATGATTCGGTGAACTGAAGAAAATAACGCCTAACGCTGTCAATTCTATTAAACCATAAATCAGAGTTACCGGTGGGCGGCGCGCTTTAAAGAATTTATCGGAAATGAAGCCATAGACGACACACCCGAAAATTCCGGCAATTGTATTTAATCCTAAGATACCGCCGGTCTCGATCAGTGAATAGCCTTTGGCTTCCTGTAGATAAAGCACACCCCAGCTATTGATGGCATAGCGGGTCATATAAATGCAGGCGCAGGCGAATCCTAAAACCCAGATGGCGGGAGTCTTGAGAACCTGCAATTGCGCCTTACTGGTCATAACGGTTTGCCCGGTTTTTGCTGCCGGTAACGGAGTTGAATCCTTTTTCCAATCTGCCACAGTCGGCAGTCCCAACGTGCGGGGCCTGTCCTGCAATGCCAGATAGATTAGTCCTGAAAGGAAGATGCAAAATACGCCTGGAACCAAGAATCCTGCCCGCCATCCCCAATATGCCACAATCGTCGATGTGACCACAAACGTCAGTCCTTCGCCCCAATGTTGTGCCCTGTGCTCCAAATCCCGTAGTAACGACCACGTTCCGATTTGCTGAACCAATTGGAAAGAGTAACGGCGCCGGTCGGCGCGCCGAACGACTGGAACCAGCCGTTCAAGCCCCATAAAACAATCCAAAGCCAGAGAATTGTCGACGACCCCATCGCAATATTTATCAACGCCGACATCAAAACTCCAAGAGTAAAGAAACGCTTGACGTTGGCATGGTCAGCCAAAAAACCGTTAGTGAATTTGCCGAATGCATAAGCGTACAGCAAGTCCGAACCGACATTTCCAAGGTCCATCGCCGTGAAAATCCCGGCATCCAGAATTGGCTTTTTGACCATATTCAGCGCCAGTCGCAACGTATAGGCAATACCGTATCCGACTGAAATGGCCAGCATTCCAGACAGACGATACTTTTTGAACATTCGATTGACTTTATCCTGATCCTGAATCAGGGGTTTCTCTTCTCCGGTGGCAAAGAATTTCAGGAATTTATTCATTCATCTGCCTCACAAATCTGTTCAGGGTTTGATGACTAATTTCATCGCTTGCTTCGGAACCTGAGTCATGGTTTCCAAATCCAGTCCTAATTTTCTGAAAGAGCCGACGCCTTGTTCAATCGGGATGACCTCGGTGAAGAAATTACTTAAGTCCAATTTCTTTGTCTGTAACAACTTGATCGCCGGCAACATCGTAT
>JBAZPA010000134.1:0-4191 GCA_041648435.1 archaeon | reverse complement strand
ATGACCGTTTCGGTTTCGCTGTTTGGTTTGTTTCCAATCTTATGGGCTACCGGCACCGGCAGTGATGTCATGTTGCCCATTACAATCCCACTGATCGGTGGAGTTTTCACTTCTACGATTTATGTCCTGTTCATCACTCCGATAATTTATGAAATGGTAAAAGAACACGAGCTTAGAAAATACGGGAAAATCATTCTACCCGGCACCCATGAAAATCCATAAAATCACCTGCTTGATATTTCTATTCGTTGTTGCGACGCATACGCCCGCCCAGGTCATTACACTCGATTCGGTGCTGAATGCTATCGAGCAAAATCATCCCATGCTCAAAATGTATGAGGCACAAATAAGAGCCATAGACGACTATTCGCAGATGTCGAAAAGTTGGATGCCGCCAACAATATCGGTTGGCCCCTGGCAAGCAAGATACGATAACGTCAAAGATGGTATGTGGATGACCACCGTCGAACAGATGATCCCAAACCCAATCAAGCAGAAAGCTTCCTACAATTTTATGCGGAGCATGTCATTCATTGAAGCCAAAGAAAAGAAATCAAAGCGGAATGAAATGTTCGCAATGGCTAAACAGAATTATTTTGAGTGGGTGATTTTAAAAAAGAAATTCGCCGTCCTGGCGCAAACCGATTCTCTGTTGACCTATATCGTAAAAGTTGCCCAATCGCGCTATCCTTACAGCAAAGAAAAACTCAATAATATTTACAAAGCACAAGCTGATTTATATGAACTGCACAATATGGAGACCATGCTGACCGGAGAAATGCGCATGAAAAATATTGAGTTAAACAGTCTGATGAACTTCGACGAGTCACGGGTGTTTGACATAGATACAGTCATCCAGATTCCTTATTACGAGATTCAATCTCCCGATACGTCTGCGATTTTAGCTTCACGAAGTGATATTCAGTTCTTTGATGCTTCGATCAATCTGATCAGGCTTCAGCAAAAATTTGAAAAGACAAAATCCCTGCCGGATATTAGTATCTCATTCAGTCACATGAATGATCTGAATAATATGGCAAATCGCTATTCGCTCATGGGTATGATCTCGTTTCCTTTTGTACCGTGGGCATCGAAAGAGTACAAATCAAATATCAGGAGCCTGAACAGCAAGATCAACGCCCTTCGCTATATGAGACAGGCGCTTCTCGTTGAAACCACTGGCATGATAGCATCTCTTCAGACTTCCATCCAATCGACTCGCGCCCAATTGCAAAATTACAAGGAGAATATCATTCCGACTTATTATAAAAGCTATCAGTCTTCTCTGCTTGCTTATGAGCAAAACACCGAGGATTTGTTCGTGGTGCTGGATGGTCTGAAAATGTTGCGTATGGCCATGATGAACGAACTTGACCAGTTAAACACATTATTGAAACTTCAAGTTGATTATGAAAAACAGATGGAAATCCGCTAACCGCAATATATGGCGGGACATCATTTTCGTTTTGGGCATCGCGCCGGTGCTGATGATTTCAGATTGTCAGCACGCAGACAAAAACGGACAGACCGCAACTCTTCCTAAAGGTCTTGAAGGATTGGTAAAACCGACCAACCAAATAATAATCAGTGAAGTAAATACGGTTACACCCAAGTACCTGACGATTACTCCGGTTTTCACCGAAACCGGGTCAATAGCTTATGATCCCCGACTAATCAACAATGTCAGCATCCGCTATACCGGAAGAATTGAAAAGTTGTACGTACGCTATAACTTTCAAACGGTTCTTCAGGGGCAGCGTCTGATGGATATTTACAGCCCGGATATTCTCACCGAACAACAGAATCTTATTTTTCTCCTTGAAAGTCCGGTCAAGGATGATCTCATCTTAGCGGCTTCTAAAAAAAAATTGCTCCTGCTGGGCTTACTCCCCGACCAGATCGACCAGATCATCTCTACTAAACAACCCATCAATCCATTACCGGTTTTCAGTCCTTATACTGGACATATTCATGATATCGGCATAAGTGGCGGATCAGAACCGACTACCAATTCCATGGGAAACGCGATGCCGTCCTCTTCAATGAATACACCTTCACCGGGTTTATCGCCAATACTCATTGAAAACCTTCCATCATCACGGACGAGCGAACTTAGCATCCAAGAAGGCATGTATGTCCAACGTGGTCAATCCGTCTTTGCCGTTTACAGCACGAAAGCCGTCTGGGCAGTGTTGAACATTTTTCCGAAAGACGCTCGTTTCATTCAGGTGGATAATAAAGTTGTCATCACGAACGAAACCCATCTAGGACAGTCTATAGCCGCTGTTATAAATTATATCGAACCAGTCGTCGGGCAAAATGCTTCAGCGATTCAAGCCCGGATCTATTTACAGAACACAGACGACCTCAATTTGAAAATTGGAACTCTCCTGACGGCTAAAATTACCGCTTCGAAAATCCCAGGCTGGTGGGTGCCGCGCGCGGCTGTCATTGATCTGGGACAAAAACAGATTGTGTTCGAAAGGAGAGAAGATCATTTCCAGGCAAAACAGGTAAGGACCGGCTTCACGACCGATTCATTAATACAAATTCTTGGCAATTTGGATAATAGTACCCGGATTGCAGTTAACGCCCAATATTTAATCGACAGTGAAAGTTTTATTCAGATAAAAGACAATGAATAACCATAAAACGACCAATATGCTTGTGATTTTTTTATTGACAGCGATATCGTCTTTATTCATCCTGTCTTCCTGTGGACAGCATAACCATAGCGAAATTCTCGGACCCGGGGAATATTATACGTGTTCCATGGATCCACAGGTCGTTGAATACAAACCGGGCAACTGTCCTATATGCCACATGAAATTAATTAAAGTGCAAAAGAATGAACTCAAACCCGGTCAAATAAAACTGAGCTCTCAGCAAATCGCTCTTGCCAATATCACTTACGATACCCTGCACATCCGTGAAATGTCCAAAGAAATCGTGCTCACAGGTAAGATAACCGTTAATCCTGATTTTGAGGACGCTGTCAGCGCTAAAATCTCAGGACGAATTGAAAAATTGATTGTGAAAAATAACGGCGATTTCATTAGCAAAGGTCAATTACTGTATGAAATTTACAGTGAAGATATGAATGTAGCCCAACAAGAATATCTGATGACCCTGCCCAAGGAAAATATTTCCGAGGCTGAAATGTCCGCCCCACGACCTGACTTTTCCATAGCGGCCAGAAATAAATTAAAATTGTATGGAATGAGTGAGTCTGATATCCAAACACTCACCTCATCCCGAAAAGTTTTACGTACTATCCCTGTTTATGCGCCGAATAACGGATACGTGAGTAAGGTTTCTATCTCCGAAGGAGAATATATCGAAGTCGGCGCGACGCTTTTCCGGTTTGTTTCGCTCCATTCACTTTGGGCAGAGGCGCAGGTTTATCTTCCCTATATGCCTTACCTGAAAATTGGTACGAACGCCCTGTTGTCGATTCCAGACATCAGCGAAAAAACCTTCACCAGTAAGGTAATCTTCATCGATCCGCAGGTAACTTCTACCAACCGATTTATTTTGGCCAGATTTCAGATCCTGAATCCATCGGTGGATATCAAACCTGGAATGCTAATAAATATCATTCTTCAAACCGATAAGAAAAAAACCTTAGTCCTGCCAGTTGATGCTGTCATTCAGGACAGTAAAGGCGCCAATGTATGGATTCGCCATGCAGACGGTACATTTGAAAACCGGATGGTGTCAGTTGGAATTCAGAACAGTCGCCAAATTGAAATCACCGGCGGACTAAAAGTCGATGACATCGTCGTCATTACTGGAGCATATCTGCTCAACAGCGAATATATATTTAAAAAAGGCGCCAATCCGATGGAAGGACATGGCAATATGTCAAATATGAAAATGTAAATTCAACAAAGGAGAGAAAAGTGAAAAAAGGAATCATCTTATCCATTGCAATTATCGCTCTTGTATTCACAAACTGTGCGCGGTCATCCAAGACGGAACAAAAAACCGGAGTTTCTGACACTACCATGCAGAGTAATGACAGCACACATCATCAAATGGCCATGCCTATGTATCAGTGTCCCATGCATCACGAAGTCACTTCCGACAAACCGGGTACTTGCCCGAAGTGCGGAATGAATTTGGAAAAAATCGAGAAAAATTAACTTCGACGAAAATGGTAGATCGAATCATCTCCTTTTCATTGCGTAA
>JBAZPA010000133.1:0-4207 GCA_041648435.1 archaeon | reverse complement strand
AGAAAAGTTAAAAATTCGCTTCACCATTCGGACACTTTGGAGTAATTTCAAACGATGAAAACAGAACGATCAAAAAGTGTCCGAATGCTTCCGGAATCGGTGTCCGGTTTGATCGGAATATCCAATTGGACATTTCAGTCTTTCAGGATTGGTGTGCTTTGTGTCTGAATGCTTCCGAAATCAGTGTCCGGTTTGATCGGAATATTCACCTGACGAAAAGGAGCGCAAGATTCAGCGTCTATTTCAGGAAGTTTGTCAAGTAATCTCATTATGTCTTACCAATCCTCAGAGGATTCTTCTAATTCTCTGAATCACTTTTCTAAGAAAATTTGGTACATTTTTTCGCGACCCATAACATACATTATGGGAAATATTAAATTTGCTATTATAAAATAAAAGGAGGTGAAAAATGTATAAAAAAGTATACGGATAGAAAATCATCGTCGGCAAATTATTTTTGTGACAGGCTCAAAAAAAATTTAGGAGGAAAAAATGAAAAAGATGAAAAAGGGTTTTCTGTTACTGTTTTTGACTGGTAGTGTTTTACTAAGTGGCTGTGCATCACTAATTGCTCCGCCAGCAAAATTGCCGGATATGACTAAAGCCGCAGAACAGGAAAAGATTGCTTTTGTGGAGAAAAATATTGGATATAGTAGAGCGCACAAGAGTTGGGCGGAGGTTATGTCAGTAGTACGAGAAGGTAAAGTTTTCACCATTAAAATGGTCACCTACCCGTTTGAGAAACCGAAATTTGATTACGCGGCACTAAAAATAGTTAAAAAAGTAGCAATTCTCAGTTTTGGTGTGGATGTGGATGTCAAGTCAAAATTGAAAGGTGAAAGTGTCATAACGAGGACTGAAAACGTTGATATGACACCGATACAGCCGTTTGTGAACACAATGTACGATGAACTGAGTAAAAGTTTAAAACAACAGGGGATTGAAGTGATTTCTGCTGAAGTGGTCAAGAGTAATCCAGAGTATCAAATGTTAGAGTTCAAAGAGATAGAGGAAGGAGGACAACTCAAAGAGAAAGTAGGATGGTGGGAAGGATCAGCTGATGCCTACGGATTAAAGAGAATTGATGCGGGTAGATTTCCAGGAGTGTTCACAGAACGAGAACAAAAGAAAGCATGGGGCGCTGAGAGGTATGAGAAAATGAATGCGTCAACACTTGCACAGACAGCACGAAAAGTTGGCGGCGCGGATAAACAACTTGAAAGAGCAAAACGTTTACAAAACGCGGCCAAATCATTAGGTGTAGATGCAGTGATTTTAGTAGATAACCATGTGCGTCTGGAACAAAGCGGATTTACCGGCGGATATGATGTGAAATTTGCGCAGCGGGACGACCTTAAGGCAGGAGGAGTAGTAGTGAATATGTACCTTGCCAAAGAAATAGAACCTATTTGGAGCGCTCAAATGAAAAGAGTAGATGTGCCGACTAAAGCAAGAAAGTTGGGGGCATTACTTGGTGCTTATAGTGTCGAATTAGATAAGGTTGCTCCGGATATTGTGCTTGTTTATCGTGACATTGCTGACCTGATAGCATTAAAATTGAAACTTGACCAGCAAAAATAGTAAAAAAGTTCAACCCATCACCTGAATCCTCTTCCTTAAGACGACGTCCGATAGTCGTTCTTTTGCTATTGCAAAAGATCGTCGGTACGGGGGGGAATGCACTAGATCGCTTTTTAAAATAGCAGGCATGAATTGCTATATATGGAATTTTCGTTGCCTGTTATTTCATAGGTTTTAGTTAAATATTTCCGGATTGCTCCGTCGTGACATGTAACTGACAAAGCGGAGCCGTGACCGGAATGAGAGCGTTAGCCGCAGATAAGCGCAGATTGACACAGATAGAAATGATCCAATCTTTTTTATTGTATTAGTCGATTTTTCGGTTCGTGCACCGTATATCTTCAATGTTTGTTTAAGAAGATTAGAACTTTTTCGGATTTTGAATTTGTTGGGTATTTGGATTCTGGTGCTTGGTGCTTTTGGTCAATCGGTGTCTGAATCAAATCGGAATTGGTGTCCGAATAGTGTCGGATTTTCCAAATGATGGATAGAAAGAAAAATAGATTTGTAATAAGATAGTAATATGACAAATATTTTTCCGTATCTACGCAAATATATTTATTGACAATATTTCTGAATATCAATAGATTGCCGCGCATGAATAGTACGGAAAAGTACGGAAATTGACATGAAAGACCTTTTAAAAATCAAACAACAACTCGACCAGTACCGGTCACAGAACCAACCATTCATCACAGTAAACAATAGCGAATGGTACACGCTGTTCCGGGATGAGATTCGCAATTCCATCGCAATCGAGGGCATTTTTGCTAACCGCAATGAATTGCTGGCGGTGTTGGAACACGGGCGCCGCACTTCTGACCAGAAATCAGCCGCCATTCTCGGTTATTTTGAAGCCGCCAATACGCTATATGAGTACGCAAACAATCTTTATAGAACCGGTGAATTTTCAGTACGGCTATCGGATTTGAAACAAATCCACACCCTGCTTATGCGTTATGAACATCAATTAGGGACTTTTACTGGTATTTTGGGAGATTTCCGCCGGGAAGATGTAGCGGTAACGCAGTTGTTATTTACGCCGTTGAACCATACTTATATTCCGGAGGTTCTACCAGTTTTTGTTCAATGGCTCAACGAACAAGTTCGAAATCCGCAGATAGATCTGTTGAAATTCGTCTCCGCTAGTCACGTTCTGTTTGAAACGATTCATCCTTTCAGAGATGGCAATGGTCGCGTTGGGCGGATTCTACTATCGTATTTACTGATTGGAAACGGCTTCGTCAACATTGCCATCAAAGGTACAACCAAGGAAGACAGGGATAAATACTATCACGCTCTGGAAGTTGGTGATGATCGGATTGAGAAACTGATGCGGGCAGTTGAGTCGGGTAAAAAGTTGAATACGGATTTGATTGACGCTACAATCGCACAGAGTGATTTGGAACCGCTGAAGATGCTCCTTTCCAAATGTGTCGCGCATTCCTTTGAAATGATTGAAAAAGGAATGAAAACTGCCGATTCGGATGCAGTGATTTCTCTGCGGGATGCTGGGAAGTTCTTTAATTATTCGCAGGATTATTTACGGCAGTTGATTAACCAGAAAAAATTATTGGCAGTTAAGCATGGCAAACTCTGGTTTGTGAAAGTCCGCGACATTGAGGCTTATTTGAAAAGAAAGCCATCGTCGGATGAAAATAAATGAATTACCCCGATGCAAGCATCGAGGCATCTATGTGTCAATAGTCGCGAAAAAGTACACCTCTTTTTCTGTGCCTCAAACGGATCCATCGGGGTTGTCCTCCATTCCCAAATTGGAAATTCCGATCAAACCTGACAGTGATTCCGGAAGCATTCGGTCAGTATTTAATAGTGTTCTTTTTTCATCATTTAAATTTTTTTTATTTATCTGCTCTCCATGTTCTCAGCGATCTCCGCGGTGAAATATTTGTTGACTAATTCTAAAATTAATTGTACACTTATTTCGTTATTTTAAATAGGGATCGTCCGCAGATAAGCATCGCACCGATACGTTATCTCGGAAACAGGCATTATTTGGAAAAGGATCAAGTTGGACTTAACGATTTCAATAAATGGATCCCGAAACTTTGGGACAAATGACTGATACGGCGAATGAATGTTCAAGATGCTCTTTTATATCGACAGCATGTGACGTTTCCTTTTGGGGAAATGCATTGGGTTACTCTAAGAAATATCAGGTAGGATTTTGTTGCCTGATATTTCACCGGTTTCGTTAAATATCTCCGGACTGCTCCGTCGTGACATGTGACTGACGGAGCGGAGCCGTGCCCGGAGGAAATCCAAAATTCCAAATCTCAAATCACAAACAAGCGCCAATTATCGAATATTCAATATCCAAAACGGAAGATCGTGACATTGCCGGGTTTGAGTCATTTGTATTTGGAATTTTGGATTTATTTGTAATTTGGATTTTGTGATTTGGCATTTACTCCGTCATTTGCAATGAAAAATTCCAAAACTCAAGCATCAAATTTCAAACAAGTACCAATGACCAAAATCTCAATTCTACAAACGGAAGATCGCAGAGTTGACGAGTTTCGGTCATTTGTATTTGGAATTTTGGATTTATTTGTAATTTGGATTTTGTGATTTGGTGCTTTTCGTCAAATCCAGATGGATTATA
>JBAZPA010000132.1:0-4240 GCA_041648435.1 archaeon | reverse complement strand
CCTGGAAGGTATGAATAACAAGATCAAGGTCATCAAAAGAGTTGCCTTTGGCTTTAGGGATAGTGACTATTTTTTCTTAAAGATAAGGGCGTCTTTTGCTTAGTTCCATACTAATGTCGGAAGAACCCGAATTACTATTATCGGATTACGGCTGTTGATAGTGCGGGAAACGAAAGCGGTTATAGTAACGAAGTCAATGCGATTCCAGGCGATTATGTTGCCCCTGCCATTCCGCAAGACCTGATTGCGATACCTCAATCTCCAGATATTTATCTCAAATGGCTCGCAAATACAGAGAATGATTACAAGAAGTACAAAATCTACCGAGGACAAAATTCTCCAGCGACGATAATACTGGATAGTTTGGTTGATGACCGGCTTGATACAGTGTATATCGATAAACAGATCACTCTCGGTCAGATCTATTTTTATCGCATTACTGCCGTGGATACCGCTGGAAATGAAAGTGGATTTTCGAATGAGGTCAGTGCGACAATTTACAAGATTAATTTAGTGACAAGCATGGAAACCGGCGAGCAATCCGGCGATATTGCGGTTCAATTTCAGATCGCTAATTATCCATTTCCAATCGGCTTGAAAGACGAATACCGGCGTTCATCTGCCGACACGTGGAAACTTGCGCATGTCACCGGCGATACGTCGCAGATTGCGCCGGAGAATTTCAACGGTTCACTAATCTGGAACTCAACTTCTGATCTGAACAGCATTGATCTGCCAGCCGTGAATTTCCGGTTGACATGCTATTCATATTCCTACACATCGGGTGAAACGGATACACTGACTTTTCACCTCGACAATTTTCATACCCAGAAGATTGTTCTGAGCATGACAAGCCAAAGCGAATTCAGCAGTGACATTGCGGTGAATTACGTCATCACCGACGCGACGAACGACACGTTGAAACTGAGAACATTCTACTCGACAAATGGAACATCCTGGACAAAGGCAACGATTGCGGAAGATTCAACCGGTTACAATCCAACGAAATATTCCGGAACGATTCACTGGAAGAGTTCGGCTGACCTCGCCGGACAGGATTTTCCGACGGTTTACGTCAAAGTCGTTCCGAATGATTTTTGGGCGGACGGCATTGGCGACACAACGGTGGCGTTTCATCTCGACAACAATCAACCGCCAACTGCGAATCTCGCCGATTTGACCGGAACTGAATATTCCGGCGACGTGACGCTAAATTATGTTTTGACCGACGCCGAGAACAACACGCTGAGTTTTTCGGTCTATTATTTGGATACGGTTTGGAAGAAAGCAACGTTGACCGGTGATACGAGTGGAATTACGAATACGAAATATTCCGGCTCAATTGTCTGGAAATCGGCAACAGATTTGTCATCAAGCGACCTGACGACGAAACTGAAACTCGTTCCGCGCGACGGCGATGCTGGAGTCGTCGATTCGACGAACAGTTTTCACCTCGACAATTTTCATACCCAGAAGATTGTTCTGAGCATGGCAAGCCAAAGCGAATTTAGCGGTGACGTTGCGGTGAATTACGTCATCGCCGACGCTACGAACGACACGTTGAAACTGAGAACATTCTACTCGACAAATGGAACATCCTGGTCAAAGGCAACGATTGCGGAAGACTCGACCGGCTACAATCCGTCGAAATATTCCGAAACGATTCACTGGAAGAGTTCAGCTGACCTCGCCGGACAGGATTTGCCAAATGTTTACTTCAAGGCTGTTCCAAATGATTTTTGGGCGGATGGAATTGGCGACACGACGGCGGCGTTTCATGTTGACAACAATCAACCGCCGGCCGCAAATCTTGCCGATTTGATGGGAATCGAATATTCCGGCGACGTGACCCTGAATTATGTTTTGACCGACGCCGAGAACAACACACTGAGTTTTTCGGTCTATTATTGGAATTCAGGCTGGAAGAAAGCGACGGTGACCGGTGATACGAGTGGAATTACGAATACGAAATATTCCGGATCAGTCGTTTGGAAATCGAGTACTGATCTGCCAATGAGCGACCTGCTGACTTCGGTGAAATTGGTTCCATGCGACAGCGATTTGGGAAACGCTGATTCGACGCTGACTTTTCATCTTGATAATAACCTTCCGCCGTCGGTTGACATTGCAGAAATAAGCGGTGAAAAGAAAGATGCCATTCCGATTACGTTCACTTTAAGCGATACCGAAAATGATACGCTGAACATCGCCTGCGAATATCTCGATCCGGCTACCCAAATCTGGAAACCAGCCACCGTCACGGGTCAAACATCAGGAATTACGAGTTACACCGCGTGTCAAATCACCTGGCAAAGCAAATCCGATTTGCCGACGACGATTTCAAACGTTCTGTTTCGTCTGATTCCTGCCGACAAAGACGTTGGGCTTGGCGATTCGGTCAACATTCTGCTGGACAATATCGGCGCACCGGCGGTTGCGATTACCAATCAGTTCACCGGCGAACTGAGCGGCGACATTTCCATTAATTTCCAGATCAGCGATGATGAAGGCGACGCGGTTACCCTGACGCCGGAATATTCGCTCAATTCCGGAGTGAACTGGTCACCAGCAACGGTCAGCGGCAAAACTACCGGTCTGGCTCAATCTGAATATTCAGGTAGCGTAATCTGGCATAGCGCGCAAGACGCACCGGGTATCGATAAAACCACTGTTCGTTTTCGGTTGACGCCCGCTGATACGCATGCCGGTTTAAGTCACGAGACAGCCGATTTCCATTTGGACAACAATCAGCCGCCGGGCGTTTCGGTGAATCTCGACTATCAGGAAGTCAGCGGCGATGTGACTCTGCCTATCGTGATTATCGATGCCGAAAATGACTCCATCCGGCTGGAGGTTTTCTATTCTCAAGATCAGACCAACTGGCAAAGCGCCTCCACGAATATCGCTGGTAAATTTGGACAAAGCGATTATTCCGGCAACATCGTCTGGTATTCCGAAACTGATTTGCCACGACAGGACATTGCTGAAATCTGGATAGAAGTCATTTGCCAGGACGCTGATTTGGGAGTTGGCGATACGCTGAAGATTCATGTGGATAATCAGACAGGCCCGCAAGTGCAGGAGAGTTCGCCAGAGCAGAATTCGCCATCGCTGTTTGCCTGGATTCAGGATATTACGGTCACATTCGACCGCGACATTGATACGTCTTCGGTCAGCGGTCAAATTGAATTAGTCAGCCGAATTTCAGGCGCATTGAATTTTACGTTTCATTTCGATACCAAGCGTGGTCTGGTAATTGACCCGACGCTGGATTTCGTCTCGCTGGACACGATTTCACTGACGCTGAAAAGCGGCATTTGCGATGAATACGGCGCAGGTCTCGACGGTAATCAAAACGGCGATCCTGACGGTTCACCCATCGATGATTGGCAACTCACTTTTCGGACGACCCTACTTGGCGACTATAATCTCGACAAGCAGGTCACCTTATCCGATTTTGAGATTTTGCGGAACGCATGGTTAAGTTCTCCCCCTGATTATTCCTATGAATTGGGACCAGTTGCCGGGACATTGCCGCATTACCGGCTGATGCGTGACGGTAAGTTCAACATTTACGATTTGGCGTCGCTTGGTACCATGTGGAACTGGTTTTTCGAGAATCACGATTACGTACAATTTCTTGCAAAAACGACGACTAATCAGGAATCGCCGATCAATATTTCTACCTCTTTTAGCAAAGGTAGTGTCTGGAATTCAAATCGGAAAGAACTCACACTCGATCTGGATTTGCAGGCGAACACCGATCTGGTCGGCATGGAATATGTGATCAATTACAATCCGGAGGAGATAGAGTATCAGGGATTTGTCAGCAAATTGCCGCGAGAAAACATAGCCGATTGGTTGATTCTGGACAAGTGTCTTCCGAAAAAAGGTCAGATTGGAGTGATCGCGTTTTGTTTTGGTAAAACCGGCGCGAAGAGTCCGGCGACGCTTACCGTGGGTAGTCTGCAATTCGCATCGAAAATCGCATCCGAAGCGGAAATCACCTATACATCGACCTTATCTGTTCAGGCGCAAGATACTAATCGAATCATTGCGAAGCAGGCGCGTTTCCGCTTCTCGACCAAGCCACCGACGCCCGAACGCTTCGCCTTGCATCCGGCTTTCCCGAATCCATTCAATCAATCGACGACGATTCGGTACGAGATTCCGAAAGAAACCTTCGTTCGCATCGTCATCTATAATTTAAACGGGGAAGTCGTGAGCAAAATCGCAGAGA
>JBAZPA010000131.1:0-4335 GCA_041648435.1 archaeon | reverse complement strand
TTTCCCTCGCGCAGTCCTCCAAGGCCTTCTCGAACTGGATTCCTATGCTCAATTCGGTAGCCATTGCGAGCAGTGCGAAGGGCAGTTCGCGCTCGAGCATTCTCTGCTTTTTCTTTTTCCGCGCTTCAAGCAGGAGCCGCGGCGCGATTCCCGCGCAGATTCCCGCAATGATTCCAAGCGCGATTCCGAAAATCAGGCTTTCCAGCAGGAGCGAAGCGGCAATCCAAGCCGCCAAGCCGCAGAGAACCGCGCGGAAATTCGGGCTTTCCAGGGAACCGGTTTTTACAATCCGCATTCCCTCACTTTCCGTAATTTGAAACGAATTCGAAGAATTCCCCTGAATCCATTGCTTTTTTGCCGGCTTCGCGCAAGGCGCTTTCCCTTTCCTTCAATTCTTTTTTCACTCCGCTTTCTGCCAGGCCGAAGCACCTCCCGATTTTTTCCATTGCCTTTTGGCTCTTGTTTTTCCTTTCAAGGGAGTTCTTTTGGTAATCGAAGGAGTAAAGCTCGTTCAATTCGGTTTTCCCGTTTTTTCCCGCAACGACTTCCGATGCCTCCGTGACGCGCCTTTCCTCAAGCATTGCCCCGCCTTTTGAGAGCCGGTTCCATCTCCTTTGCACCAGCACCAAATCGATTGACTCCAGGTCCATTTCCATTACTCCCAGATTCCTCATTCTCATTATGACTTCCTTTCCGGATTGGGCGTGGAAGGTAGCGTAGCTTCCCTTTCCCTGGCCCGCGAGCAGGGTGTCGATGAACGCGTTCACTTCCTCGGAATTCCTCACTTCGCCCACAATGATCCTGTCAGGCCTCATGCGCAAAGTGTCGACAATCAGGTCCTTCATTCCGATTCCGAGTTCGGGGCAGGTGTTGAGTTTCACCACGTGCCTGTGCGGCAACGCGATTTCAGGGGTTTCTTCCACGACGATTATTCTCTCTGTTTTTGGCACGAACGAAAAAAGCGCGTTCAGCGTGGAGGTTTTTCCCGAGCCCGTGTTTCCCGCGACCATGAGGCTCAAATCCGTCTGCATTGCCATCCAGAGGAAAGCCATTGACTCGAAGGAAAAAGTCCCGCTTTTCGCCAGTTCCCAGGGCGCGAAAGGGCTTCGCCTGAATTTTCTTATCGTCGCGACCGGCCCCTGCCTTGAAATAGGTTCCATTACGGCGCTGAGCCTTGAGCCGTCGGGAAGCACGGCGTTGAGCTTGGGGTTCTGCAACGTGAGCCTCCTTCCGATCTGGCGGGACATCCTGTTTATGCAATTCTTTGCGGTCTGGCTCCGCGAAAAGAAAATGTTCGTTTTCATCCAGCCGTGGTTCCTTTCGTAAACGCGCAGCGGGCTTCCCTTCCCGATTCCTATAAGCGCGATTTCCTCTATTCCGTCATTGCGCAATAAGGATGAAATCGGGCCGAAGCCGTTCACGCATAAATCTATTGCCTTCAGCAGGTAATCTTCCTGCTCCTTTTCCAGTTCAAGGGAATTGCGCCTGCAGTGCCTTGCAAGCAGTTTCTCCATCGCTTCCTCCCTTTTCTTGGGCGCATCCCGCTCCCTGAATTCTTCAAGGAAGTTCGCGGCGAATTCCTCCTCGGCTTCCGAAAGGCAGGGCACGTCGCTTGCAATGTAAACCTTTTCCCCCTTTCTGGTTTCAACCAATTCGAAGTTTTCCCCGACTCCGATGCGCCTCGCGATTTCCTCGCCTGGAATCCTTTCGGCTTTCCATCCCAAGCCGGGGCGCTTTTTCGGCTGCGCTCCGGCCGCGGCGCTTTCTGCCTGAATCCGCGGAAATGGAATTTTCATTTTTTATCCGATGAATTGCGGAAAAACCGTTATTTAAGCGGAGCATTTTTTCGTCGAACGGCTTACCGCGGTTTGCCCTTGCCGGAGAATCAGAGGGGAGAGAAGACGGAAGAGCGGGAGAAAAAAAGAAGAAGAGAAAAAAAAGGCGCTCAGCGCTTTTTGAAATAAAGGTAGGCGCCGATTATGATTATTACCGCGATTGCCGCGTAAACTATTTCAATCGGGAACACGGGAGGCGCTTTTGGCAATGTTCCTTTCTCTTTTCCCGTTGTTGCCCCGGTCGCCGGCTGCGCGGGGGTTTCTTCAAGCGTCCTTGCCACAACCATCGAAGGGGTCATTCCGCTTACTGCATTCAGGTCAAGCTGTTTTTGCACAGTGTATTCTACTGTCGCGCTTTCGCCCGCGTTTATCCTTGAAACCGAGAATTGCAGCACCGGGTCCGCTTTCAGGACAGTGAATGCCAGCAGGCTCTTTATTTCGGAAGCGTTTGATGCGATTGTCTTGGGTATTTCCTCAACCACCCTCACGTTAAGCGCCGCCGCATTGCCTGAATTCTTCACGCTTACGCTTATGGTACTCGAATAGCTAACGTTCCCGGTGTTTGTGTCAGTGATTTTTTTCACTTCGAGGCTTCTCGTTACGGGCAAGCTTTGGGAGAGGATTATTATTTCGCTTGCGCTCACGTCCGTTATTCCCGCGCTTTCAAGCGCCTGCTGCACCGCAGTTGGAATAAGCCCTTTCATGCTCGCCTCCGTTTTTGGCATTATTATTTCGGTTTTCGATTCCGGCTTTTGGGTTTCCGATGAAGGGGTTTCCGAAGTCGTTGCCGGCGTCGTGCTTGGCGTTCCGGTCGTTGTGGCAGGAGTCGTTGTAGTCGTTGCGGGATTCGTTCCCGGGTTGCTTCCCGTCGTGGGCCCTATGATTGTGTAGGAAATTGCCGGAACGGCGTTCGAAGTGGCTGTTGTTGCAAGCGTTATCGTCTGGTCTCCGTTTCCCGCCATGCTGAAAGTCCAGTTCCTCGTGGTGCTTCCCCCCGCGTTGAGGTCGAAGGAGTCAGTGAGGGAGCCGCTTGAGAGCGTTAAGCCGGAACCCTTGGAGAGCGCGTAGCTGACTGTTGCGCCCGCTCCTCCATTGTTGCTGTACTGGACTGCGAATGACGTTGTTCCGCCCGCGGCAAGCGAGGAGGCCGGCGCGGTTACAGTGGTCGCCTGGATGAGCGCGGAGTTTGACACCACGAGGGTCGCGTTCGCGGTCTGCGAAGTGACGCTCGTGGCTGACGCTGTTACCGTTATAGTGTAAGTTCCCTCTGAGTTGCCGAAGACGCTCCAGCTTTTGGTCGAGCTCGCGCCGTTGTTTATCGTTCCAATGCTCTGCGTGGTCGAGTCGCTTGTGGTGAGGCCGCTCGGCAGGCTTATCGTTACCTGCGCGTTGCTCGCGCTGTCCCCTGAAGCGGTTACGGTTGCCGTTACAGTCGCGGATTCTCCCACGGCTATCGTGTTCAATGAGTTCAATGAAACCGAAATGCTTCCCGTCGCGGCGAAGGCGTTACCCGCAAGGAAAACCAGCGCAAATGCAATTCCAAAAAACCATGCCTTCATAGAATTTCCCCCTTCAAGCAAAATTCAATTCCCTATCATCACTCCGCCGTCGAATATCGAGCTTATGATGTTGTTCACGTTCAGGTCGTATGAAAGCAGTCCCTGGCCCGAGCCAAGCCCTATGGGCGAGCCCAAAGGAATTACTTTCACGCCGTTTATCAGCGAGTGCGTTCCGGAAGCGCTCAGCGTAGCCCCCGTGCTGAAATTCGTTATTTTCAGGTTTGCCACGCTCGCTGTTCCCGTGAGGGGAGTCCCGTCAAGGTTCGTCACTATTACCTTTATTCCCATGTTGCTCAAATTCTTGCTGGGCGCGTAACCCGGCGTTCCGTTCGGGCCGAACACGTTGTTGTAAATCCCGTAAACGTTAATGTCATTGTTCAGGACATTCGAGTCGACGCCGGACCAAATTCCGTTGATGTCCAGGTGGAGTTTTGGGTAGCCCTCCGCGACCTCGAAGTTGAAGCCCCCGTTCTGGGTTCCGAAGAGGCCGATTGAGCGCTTCATTTCGGGAACTTTTCCCCTTTCAGGAATTGCCACGGTTCCATAAGCGGCCATTCCGTCCCCTCCCGCCACAACATTTGTATCTTTGTAAGGCGAGTTTGTGATATTCATGTCCCAGTCGTCGTCAATGTAATAATTCCCGTCCGCAATCGGGACGAAGAACCACGTCCTTCCCGTCGCAAGGAAATTTCCGTCCACGCTTTTGCTGCCGTTCCCGTCGTCCCTCATTATTCCGACTTGCCTCACGTTCGCGTCGCCCAAGGGCTGCTGCAGCCTTATTATTCCCATTCCGTTCAGGTCATTGAAGTTTGCCTGGTAATTGAAGTCCCAATAATTGTAGTCCGCCGGGCTTCCCATCCTTCCGTTCAAATTGCTTACTCTCGTAAGCGGAACATAAGTGATATTGAATATCGGCCCAGTTTCGCTGAAGCTCGTGGAGT
>JBAZPA010000130.1:0-4462 GCA_041648435.1 archaeon | reverse complement strand
CTCACAAAAATGGAGCACCATTCCAATCTGGTGCCCTGGCAGCAGATTGCAATGCAGAAGGGGCTGAAGCTGAAATTTTTGGGTTTGGACGAAAAGGGAAGGCTGGACATTTCAGGGGCGGAAAAAATAATTTCCGACAAAACCGCAATTGTGGGCGCAATCCACGCTTCAAACATAACGGGCTACATTAATCCGGTAAAGGAGCTCGCGGAAATCAGCCACGAGCACAACGCGCTATTCGTGCTTGACGGGGCGCAGTCGGTGCCGCATTTTCCCGTGAACGTGAAAAAACTTGACTGCGATTTCCTCGCGTTTTCGGGGCATAAAATGCTTGCTCCGGCAGGAATAGGCGGCCTTTACGGAAAACGCGAATTGCTTGAAAAAATGGAGCCATTCCTTTACGGCGGCGACATGATATTCGAGGTGTGGCTCGAAAAATCCACCTGGAACAAGCTCCCATGGAAATTCGAGGCGGGAACCCCGGCAATTGCGGACGGAATAGGCCTTGGCAGCGCAATCGATTACCTTGAAAAAATAGGGATGGAAAACGTTCGCACGTGGGAAAAGAAGCTCGTGGATAAAACGTTCGGGGAAATGCGGGGGATTGGAGAAATTGAAATTTACGGGGAGAACGAAAAGGAAAGGGGCGGAGTGATTGCGTTCAACGTGAAAGGCCTGCATCCGCACGATGTTGCGACAATCCTTGACAGGGAAGGAATCGCGATACGGTCGGGGGAGCACTGCGCGCAGCCCTACATGCGCGAACTGGGAATCGAAGCGGGAACCGCAAGGGCGAGCTTCTACATCTACAACACCCCTGAAGAAATAGAATTGCTCTGCGCGGGAATAGCAAAGGCAAAAAAGCTTGTCTCCTGAATATTTCTTCCTGTGAACGAAAATGCCCGACGAAATTTACACTGAAATAATACTGGACCTGTACAAGAATCCCGTAAACAGGGGAAGCGTTCCGAATCCGGATTTGCGGTTTTCGGGCGGAAACCCAACATGCGGGGACGCGGTTGTGTTCGAAATAAAACTCGGCGATGACGGAAAAACAATCGCGGAAATAAAGTTTTCGGGGCACGGCTGCGCGATAAGCACTGCCGCGGAGTCATTGCTGACGCAGAACGTGAAGGGAAAAACAATCGAGGAGGCAATAGCGCTCACGAACAAGGATGTGTTCGCTTGGCTGGGAAACATCATCCAGACGCGCGTGAAATGCGCACTGCTCGGCTTGCACGTGCTGAAGGAAGGGCTGAAGGAATACGAAGCGAGCGGAAACAGGAAGGTGGAGGGAATAAGAATCTGATTCCGGACCTCAATGCGTGAAACCGGATTCACTTATAATACTTTTGCAGCCAAAAATGCTTGGCAAAGAAGGAGGAATCAAAATGGGATTGGGAGAGCACAAGGTAAAACCCCTGCCGTTCGCGTACGGCGCCCTGAAGGGGATTTCGGAGCAGGTCAACAAGTGGCATCACGACACGCATTACGCGGGCTACGTGAACAAGCGCAACGAAATAGAAATAGGGCTTGAAAAAACAGACAAATCGAAGGCGAACGCGAATTACTCCGAGTTCGGAGAAATGAAGAGGCGCGAGGCGTTCAACGCAGCGGGCCAAATCCTCCACGAAATGTACTGGAACACACTGGGCGGAAACGGGATTGCTGAGGAAAGCCTTGCAATAGCGAAAAAAATAAAATCGGACTTCGGCTCATTCGAAAAGTGGAAGGAAGACTTCATCGCATCAACGAAAATCTCGCTCGGATGGACAGTGCTGTGCCTTGACAGGAGCGACGGAAAATTGCACAACTTCGTGGCGGACTCGCACAATCAGGGAATCTGGGGAACCGTGCCGTTGTTGGCAATCGACACCTTCGAGCATGCGTATTACTTTGACAACGGCCCGAACAGGGCGCAATACATAGAAGCGTTTTTGAAAAACGTGGACTGGAAGAAAGTGAACATGGAATACGAAAAGGCCGCAAAGAACTGAATACAGGAAAATAATGCCGGAAAAACTTAGGGTTGTTTTCTTCGCTTTCCATATTCTGCCGAACCAAAAAAACAGGGTTTCCTAATCATTTCGGGGGAAAAGCAGCAAAGCGGATTGGCTTTCCGATTATCCCCCCGCACACAGGTTCTTAATCCGAACACAACCCCTCGCGCGCAAAAAGTTTTTAAACAAAAAATAGCCAAACAAGAGGGTCGTTGGGGGGAAAGGGAATGGAAAAGACAGGCACTGCCGGAATCCTGAAAGTCGAAAAGCGCGACGGAAGGATAATCGCGTTTGACGAGGCGAGGATTTCGAGGGCAATCGGAAGGGCGTTCGCGGACGAAGGCATGGAAGACAACGGCAACGTGCAGATAATCTCGAATTTCGTTTTAAGCGAGCTCGAAAAAAAGTTCGCGGAAAAAATCCCCAGCGTGGAGGAAATACAGGACATAGTCGAAGAAACCCTCATGCGGAAGGGATTCACGAAAGTCGCGAAAACATACATACTTTACAGGGCGGAGCACGCCAAGACAAGGGAAACACGGAAGGCCGTTGTCGGAACAACAAGGGAATTCGAGAGCAAGGTTTCATTGAACGGGCTGCGCGTGCTAAAGGAAAGGTACCTGCTCAAGGACGATTCCGGAAGGGTAGTTGAAACTCCGGACGAAATGTTCATGCGCGTGGCAAACAACCTCGCGATTGCGGACACGAATTACGGAAGCTCGGAAGTGGAGATGAAGAAAACCGCTGGGAAATTTTACTCCCTGATGAGCTCGCTGAAGTTTCTGCCCAACGCGCCCACGCTCTACAACGCGGGCACGAAAATCCAGCAATTGAGCGCGTGCTTCGTTTTACCGATCGAGGACGACATAAGGGGAATTTACACCACGCTCCTGAATCAGGCCATAATCCACCAGAGCGGCGGGGGAACCGGATTCGATTTCTCGAGGCTCAGGCCGAAGGGAAGCATTGTGCGCTCCACAAAGGGGATAGCATCTGGCCCGGTTTCGTTCCTGCGCGTTTACAATGCTTCGACGCAGGAAATAAAGCAGGGCGGAAAAAGGCGCGGCGCAAACATGGGAATACTCCGCGTGGACCATCCGGACATACTCGAATTCATAAACTGCAAGGAAAAGAACACGGACATAACCAACTTCAACATCTCGGTGGCAATAACAAGAAAATTCATGGACGCGGTCAAGGCGGACAGGGATTATGAATTGATTGAGCCGCACACGGGAAGGGTTTCAAGAACCGAGAGCGCAAAAAGGGTTTTCGATTTGCTTGTGGCCGCGGCGTGGAGGAACGGCGATCCGGGGGTTATTTTCATTGACAGAATAAACGATGACAACCCCACTCCGCAGATCGGCGCAATTGAAAGCACGAACCCCTGCGGCGAAGTGCCCCTGCTTCCCTACGAGTCCTGCAACCTCGGAAGCATAAACCTGAGCAAATTCGTTGCGGGAAGCGAATTCAACTGGAAGGAACTGGAGGAAACAATCAGGATTGCGGTGCATCTGCTGGACAACGTGATTGACATGAACCATTACCCTTTGCCGGAAATAGAGAAAATCACGAAAGCCAACAGGAAAATCGGCCTGGGAATAATGGGCTGGGCGGAAAGCCTTTACCTTCTCGGAATCCCCTACAATTCGGAGAAGGCAATTGATTTGGCGGGCAAATTAATGTCATTCATCAGGAGCGGGGCGGACAGGAAGAGCATTGAACTGGCGGAAAAAAGGGGAGCGTTCCCGAATTACGGGGGAAGCGCGCTCGAAAAAAAAGGAATGCCCAAATTCAGGAACGCGACGAGGCTGTGCATTGCGCCCACGGGGGAAATATCCATGATTGCGGACACGAGCGCGGGAATCGAGCCGGTTTTCGCGCTTTCGTACGTGAAAAGGGTGCTTGACAACCAGGACTTCGTTTACGTGAACGACGCATTCAGGAAAGCGGCGACCGAAAACGGATTTTACAGCGAAAAGCTCGTGGAAGAAATAACGAACAAGGGAAGCATACGGGAAATAGGGGGGATTCCGGAAGAGGAAAAAAAGGTTTTCGTTGTGGCGTTCGACATAGAATCGGAATGGCACGTGAAAATGCAGGCGGCATTCCAGAAAAACGTTGACCTGGCGGTTTCAAAGACAATAAACTTTCCGGAGGACGCGACAATAGACGACATTGAGAGCGCATACATGAGCGCCTACGAAATGGACTGCAAGGGAATAACGGTTTACAGGGACAAAAGCAGGGGAGAACAAATCCTCAACATCGAGTCCGCGAAAAGGGAGGACAACGGATTTTCCGCAAGGGACAAAATGAGCGGAGAAAAAAACGGGAGCAATGACTGCCCGAATTGCGGGACCAAAATGACCATGCAGGAAGGCTGCGCGACGTGCCCCGACTGCGGGACATCGCATTGCAACGTTTGAAAAAAGGTGAATGAATGGCGTTGGACAGAAGCA
>JBAZPA010000129.1:0-4492 GCA_041648435.1 archaeon | reverse complement strand
GGTCAATTCCAGCCTCTCTTCTTCTGTCAATGTCACTTTGTACTTTTTCATATTTACTCCTTCTTTTATTTGATGGAGTAATTTACTATATCCTATGCGTCATTACAAGCGTGACATGACACTAGATCATTTTAGACCTTCCGAATTAGGTACTGCACCGGAATCGTATTTGTGTGAAGAATATGACTTACCGTCCCAAACGGATTTGGTTTATCGAATTAATCAGAATACAGTCACTGGCGGTTATCGAGGTATTCAGTGTCATAATCCCTCAGGGTTGAAATCTTCCATCCGAAATAATATCGTCGTCAATCAGAAAAAAGATCCGGAAAACTCTATGTCAACCGGAGCAGGGATATTGTCTTTTTTTCTTGGTTATGATTTAATCGGATATAATCTGGTGTCTGGGCAAGAATCGTATGAAGGAGATATAAACACCGGTGAGTATATGATGGGTGTTGATGATGAAATGTTCTATCCTGTAGGACAGTACTTTCCATCAACGGATATTTATAACTTGCCGGCAAATCTGACTATAAATTACACTCCAACCTATAATTCACCGGTAATTGACAAGGGTGATCCGGATTTTGATCGGGACGGCATCTCGTGGACTTCGGATATTAATGATCGTGATCTAGATGCAACGCGATTAGATATAGGTGCATGTTACTTCCCCCAAACAACTGTCAGCGGTACAATTTCTTCTAACACCACCTGGTATGGTAAGGTAACCGTCACCGGCGACGTTACCGTTGCCTCCGGCGCTGAATTGATCATCGATCCCGGGACCAAGGTCGCTTTTAATTCAGGTAAGAAACTGACCGTCAACGGCACGTTAATAGCCCAGGGCACTTCAGCCAACCATATTGTTTTTACATCAAGCAGTTCCACACCATCTCCCGGTTCGTGGTATGGCATTCGCTTTGAAGATTCCAGTAGTGACGTGAATTGTATTCTCAAATACTGCGATATCCAGTACGCTCAGTATGGCGTTTATTGCAACCGGGCGAATCCAAGATTGATCAGCAATACTATCTCCAACAACGATCAGGGAATCAGCGGTTATATCGCTTCACCGACGATCACCAATAATAAAATTACCGGCAATACCGACGGCGTTTACTTTCAGTACGGTTCCCCGGTGTTTTACAACAACAGCATTTCATCCAATTTTTTCGGTGCGTCGTTTTATTCTTACGCTTCGCCGCAGTTCGGGCCGATCTATCAGGGAGGCGAAAATCAGGAAGCGAAAGGTTTCAACGTCATCAAGGAAAATGAGACCGGTATCATTGCGCGTTACTACTCGGAGCCGTTTATGGGCTCGAGCGATCCATACGGTTACCGCGTCGGCGGATACAACGGCGTTTATGACAATACGGCTAAAGGCGCCTTTCTGGAAATGGACTCGCATATCGAAGCGGAATACAACTGGTGGAAGAACCAGTTCACGTTTATGCCCTACGCCGGTTGCTCGATCGACTATATCCCTTATCTGCCGTCCGATCCCGGAGGCGGCTCATCGTTGGGAAAGATACTCAGTAATATCAAACAGCAAAATGACGACGATACCAGCGGTTTCAATCCAAGGAAACCGAACGTTAACCGCCTGTCCGACCTGTGGCTATGGGCAAACGAACTGCAGATAACCCATCAAACGGAAGAAGCGATCAACATCTATCAAATCCTCATTGCCAAATTTCCGCAATCAAAAGAAGCGAAACGGTCGTTAGTGAAGATATTTCACTTATATCAGGAAGCGGAAAAATCCGGATTGACCGAATACTTGAAAGGATTGACCGATGGTGAGAAAACCAATCCTGAACTGAGAAGGGTAGCCTTCGATTTGCTTGCCGGAACTTATCTGCGGGACGGGAATATTGCAAATGCGGTGAATACTTACGACAACATTCTTGTGCGCTATCCGGGCACGGAAAGTGAAAAGTTGGCGTTGTACAACCTTGTTTTGGTTAGCAACACGGATTTGAAAAACTCAGTAAAAGCCGGTAATCATCTTCAAACCCTGAAAGCGAAATATCCCAATGATGAATTGGCGTTACTGGCCGCAAGGGAGATGGGCGAGAAAGTGGATTGGAGTCTCGCGAAGCGTACGCGTCAGCCGGAAGCAATCAAACAAATCTTGCCAGAGAAGTTTGTGCTGAGAGGCAACTATCCCAATCCGTTCAATCCCCGCACAACTATTGCCTTTGACCTGCCGGAAGAGTCTCACGTGACCCTGACAATCTATGACATCATGGGTCGTGAAATCGTCAGGCTGTTAGATGAGAATCAGCCTGCCGGATTTCGCCATGTTGTCTGGGACGGCAAAGATAAGTCCGGGCAGACAGTCTCCAGTGGGATTTATCTTTATACTCTGAAGACCTCGGCGGGATTCAGCGAAACAAAGAAAATGGCGATAGTGAGATAGCCATTATATTCATAAACCTCCCGAAGGAATTCAACCTTCGGGAGGTTTGGTTTTTACGATGACAAGATACCAAAAAGCCGAGAACATCGTTCTGTTTGCGATTCTCGGCATTACGCCGTTGTTATTCTGTAATCAAATGACGTATAATTTTCACACGCCAAAGTATCTGTTCTTTCAATTGGCGGTCTTTACCGGAGTAGCGGTTATTCTGTTCAGGAACCGGCTCACTTTCCGATTCAATCTGCTGGACGGCATCATCATCGTCAGATTACTCTGGATGGTTCCGTTGAAATTTCTCTTCGACCGGTATGCGAATTTGTTTGAAAATGCGGATATACTCGCAAGCCTGGCGCTGTTTTATTTTCTGGTTCAGATCATGGTGTCCGACAGAACCGAAACGGAAATTGCCGGATTTTTAAAGCAAGTCTTTGTTGTTCTGGCTATCGTTTGTTCGATGGAGGCGATTTACGGGTTAATGCAATATTGTGGATTGGATTTGTTTCACCCCGGCGGATATTCGTCTTATGAGTCCAAAGTCGTCGGTACTTTCGGTAGCGCCAATTCAATGGGTTGTTTTTTAGCGGTGTTGACGCCGATTCTTTTTTATTTGTTCGGAATTCAAAAGACGAAAACCTTGAAGATTCTATGCGGACTCGGGATTGTCCCGATATTATTCGGGATTGTTTTGACGTTGAGTCGCGGAGCGTGGACGGCTTTGATCGGCGGATTGATTTTTCTCGTTTACCCATCGTCCGCGAAGTTTGTCAAAAAGAGAGTCTCCGGCCGGTCGGCGAAAATTGGAATCGTTATTGCGGTCATTTTGGCGATTTTACTGTTCATCGTCGGCATATTCTTTCTGAATCCCGATTCGGCGCTGGGACGAATTTTCATCTGGAAAGTCAGCCTGCCGATGATCGCCGATTATCCGGTTTTGGGCATCGGTTACGGCAACTACGGCTATCAATATTTAAATTATCAGATGCGATTTTTCGACGATCCCGTGAACGCGATCCCGAACCATCGGGACAAAGCCTGCGCTATCAAAGACGCGCACAGTGAGTTTGTAAATGTCACCGCCGAAACCGGATTGATCGGACTTTTACTTTTTGTTCTCCTGATTTTCCTTTACTTCCGGTACCTGCATGCCAGACAAATCCGGGCAGATAAGACCGACATGAATATTCAAATCCGTGTTTTGACGGCGTCTTTTCTCATTATCGTTATTCATTCAACTGTCGATTCGGTTCTTCACACTCTGCCGGTTTCCATCCTTTTTTATTTCTGCCTCTCAATGATGTCGATGCTTTCAGGGAAAGATGAAAAAAAGCCGCTGAATTGGACAATTATTCGTCCCGGGAAAATTCTAAAAACCATGGGCATCATGTTATTGTTCATAAATCTTTTTATTCTCGCGAAGATCGGAACGGGTTTCGTTCACTGGAAAAAGGGTCAAAACGCCGTTTATCGTTATGAATGGCAGTCCGGAATCCGGGAATACGAAAAGGCATTGAAAATTCTTCCGGAGAACGATGAACTCAAGTTTCATCTGGGAGCGGCTTATGCCTATATCGGTCAGACAAGACTTGCCATTGCTCTTCTTGAAGAATCTCTGACCGGCTTCAACGATAAAAACATCTACATTGCGCTCAGTAAGGCTTATCTGGATTCGGGCGATTACACTAAATCTGAAGAGTGCCTGAAGACCGTGACGTACATGTTCCCGCAAGTTCTATCCCCGCATCTTCTGCTGGCGCAACTGTATTACAGAGCCGGATTTATATCCAAAGCCGTTAGCGAACTGCAATTCATTATCGAAGCAGAGCCAAAAATTATGTCTGAAGAGGTGATAACGGTTAAACAGGATGCACAGCGGATGTTATCCCGAAGCTTCGGGATGGCTCGATGATTTTGTGGAAATGATCATCGAACCGTTTGTTAAATAGCTGACCACCCCCATGATTTTATAGGACGTTCTTTTCAAATAACAAGACATCGTTGACCCTTTCGGCACACCGCCCCGGTCAGGCTGGGTGGGGTGGCAAAATTTTTACGTCGTCTTTTCCA
>JBAZPA010000128.1:0-4525 GCA_041648435.1 archaeon | reverse complement strand
GAGATGTACCGCGAACCAGAACATAACGACCCTCGCCCTGATCTCTGGAAATCGAAACACCGGGCACACGCTGCAGAACTTCAGCAGAATTCACATCGGGAAACAACTGCATCTGTTCCTCGTCAACGACGTTCTTAATGTTTTCTGCCGATTTCTGCTGACTTAGTGCTTTGGCTTGACCTTGCATCAAACCCTCTACGACCACTTCACCCAATTTAACGTAGCTGACTTTCAGTGCCACATCTACTGTGACCCGACTGATTGTTTCTGAAAGCGTGATACTGGTTTTAAACTCCTCATACCCCACATAAGAAACTGTCAGATCATAAGTTCCATCCGGAATGTTCATTATGAAAAATGAACCGGTCCGATCTGTCGCCGTGCCATAATTGGTCCCGGCTAAAATTACGTTTGCGCCCGGTAAGTAGTCGCCTGATTTGGCGTCAACTACCCGACCCTCCACAGTGCCTCTCGCCTTCGCTAATAAAGCATTCGGACTTGCCAAAATGCCCAGTAGCAGAAGGGCTGCGATCAATACGCAAACAAGGTTTGCGGAACTGATTTTTCTACCAGATTTCTTCAACATCACATCCTCCCAATTGAATTTGTTAATGATACGTCGTTTAAGTAACTGCTAAGTAACTGCTATGAAATAGACTACCATCGTTAATGAACCTCCCTTCGTCGAATTCTCGTCGTGGTATGATTTTCCCTATTTCAAAATTTCGGTATGCATCAATTGATAAGGTCCGCCTTTTGAATCGTCACGGTAAACCTCAACTTTTACGGCCGGTTTTTCCAGAATGATTTTGATGAACGTACTTCTGGATAAATCCCAGTTCTTTTCAAATGTCCGAATGTATTTTTCTCTCACTTGTGGATTCTGTTTATAATCATGGTAAAACTTAGTTAACTGCAATAAAGCCGGTTCATCGGCGAATTGCTTATACGATACACCGTCGGTTAACCCGGTATAGTACAATACTTTTTTGATGCTATAGGACTCAGTGCGGAAAAAATCTCCGATCATTTCGTCAATGACCTTGCCTGAAGCCGAATTTGTTCGGATATAATCTGAGATTTCAGTGAATAGAAATTCCGGATAAAGGTCTTCGATTCCGTACGCGTGGCCGGCGTCGATCTGCCAGACCCCATTGATTTTTGTGATGGACGCACCGTGCGTGTGTCCGTTTAAATAAGCGGTGACGCCGTACTTTTTTAAAAGATTGTGCAGGCGATTAGCATTCCGGCAATATTTATCGAGCGAATCGCCCTGATGGCGAATGCGCCCGTTATCCATGTCCGGTTGTGCCAGAAGCGGTTCGTGACCGACTACGAAAGTATAGGTCTTTTTGTTGTTTTTCAGGTCTTCTTCCAACCAATTCAACAATTCCGGAACGACATCGCCGTCCGTTCCGATGTCGGATTTTCCATCGAAATATAGATTCAAAATGGCTATGTGACAGTCGCCAATCTCGAAAGAATAAGTGGTTTCTTCGCACCTCGCGGGACCTTTACGAACGACATGCGGCAGACTCATTCCACCGGCATTCATTTTTCGCAATAACCCCAAAAACACGGTATCTTCTTGGTCATGATTGCCCGGCGCTGTGTACCAAAGATAGTCTTTACCAAGCACTTCGGAGATCAGCGCCCGCGAAGCATCAACGGGCGATACATCGCCGCAACTGATCAGAAAATCGCCTTTACCGACCTTTTCAATCGCCTGTAAAGCGCCTAACGTGTATTCGCTCCTTTGATATTTTTCTGTGGCTTTGTAGCGCCAATCGTTTGCAATGATGAAGGATTGCGGCTTGTTTGCTAACCGTGCTGGATTTTGAGCAAACAATCCGACGATCAGGAAAAGAAGAATGCTCGTTTTATAGAATCGTTTCATGGCTCTGCTCCTATATTCAGCCGTTCATCATCTCGTACTATTTAATCAAAGAATTCCCCCAGGATTGCCTCGGGGTTACCTTTTGGAAGGAAGAGTATGAGAAAACTTGGTGTCTCATATAAAAATATTACCAATAAGATACCCCGATGCTTGCGTCGGGGAGGTTCATTTGCAATTGATATTTATTCCTGATCAGTTCTTCCACATCGGACATCGGTCGCAGGAAAGGACCATCCGATTCCATTTTCAAACTGGTCACGGCCCCCGACCAGATTATCGCTTCGGCTGGCGGTTTCGACAAACGCGCGGCCGCATAAGAAGCGATGCAGGTGTCGCCCCGCCCGCTTCGTCCGATCATTGCTTTTGGGAAAAATCCGGCTGAGTAAAACGATTTTCCGTCATAAACCAAAATTCCGTCCCGATGGGTCAGGACGATTTCTTTAGGTCCCCAGGAAGCAAGTATCCTGGCGGCTGTCTGATGATCTTTCTCGCCGGTCAATGATTCAGCCTCGACGGCATCGGCTTTCAGGATATCGATCATCGCCAAAACGGTTTTCTTTTCCGGCCACTCGGCATTGATAAGTCGGCTCTCCTGACCGACGATCCGGACAAATGTCTGCGCGTCAGCGACCAATAAGCCGCCTTTTTTTCTCAAAGACTCAACAACATTGACCGGCACTTCATCCCGGATCGAGCCGTTGATCAAAAACGCCTTTGCCTGCAATCCGTCAAATTGCTCCGGTGTATACGAACCTGCCGTTGCCGGACAGGTCAGAATCCGTTCATCGGGATTGTCAGTCGGGTAATCAAGAATCATTTGCGTGGATGATGGTGTGAAGGTTGGATAAACATCGATCCCGATATTTTCCAATTTTTTAACGACACGAATGTCGGCTTGCTGGAGCCGGGTCACTGTGGCGACCTTCAAACCCATCATCGCGGCGGCATGCGCCCCATAGTTAAATCCGCCGCCATCGACATGTCGCTTGATTCCGAATTGGATGATCGTGTCGCTGGTATAATTGCCAAAAATGACAATGTCATAAGATTTCATGAATGAACACTCCTGATATTTGCACTAATCGCTGACCTTTACTTTCCATAAGGTTGTCGCCAAAATTAAAGACAACGCTGAAGCGCCGATCCAATAGTAAATCACGTAACTAAAATCGTAAGTTCTGACGCCGTTCACTATTGCCGATCCTTTGTTGATTAAAAATCCGCTGATCTGGTCTTGTAATCCGGCGCCGAGATAGCTAAAAATCCCGATAAAACCCATCGCACTGCCGGCGGCTTTTTTCGATGCAATATCGATGGCGAATAATCCCCCCAGCGAAGCCAGCAAACCACTCATCGTAAAACCATAACAGATGAATGCGATTGTGACTATTCCCGGATGATTCGGTGAACTGAAGAAAATAACGCCTAACGCTGTCAATTCTATTAAACCATAAATCAGAGTTACCGGGGGACGGCGCGCTTTAAAGAATTTATCGGAAATGAAGCCATAGACGATGCACCCGAAAATTCCGGCAATTGTATTTAATCCTAAGATACCGCCGGTCTCAATAAGCGAATAGCCTTTGGCTTCCTGTAGATAAAGCACACCCCAGCTATTGATGGCATAGCGGGTCATATAAATGCAGGCGCTGGCGAATCCTAAAACCCAGATGGCGGGAGTCTTGAGAACCTGCAACTGTGCCTTACTGGTTATGACGGTCTTCCCGCTTTCCGTAAACGGTACTACGCATGAATCCTTTTTCCAGTCGGCGACCGTAGGCAGTCCCAATGTGCGGGGCCTGTCCTGCAATGCCAGATAGATTAGTCCTGAAAGGAAGATGCAAAATACGCCTGGAACCAAGAATCCTGCCCGCCACCCCCAAAATGCTACAATCGTCGATGTGACCACAAACGTCAGTCCTTCGCCAATATTGTGCCCTGTGCTCCAAATCCCGTAGTAACGACCACGTTCCGATTTGCTGAACCAATTGGAAAGAGTGACAGCTCCGATTGGTGCGCCGAACGACTGGAACCAGCCGTTCAAGCCCCATAAAACAATCCAAAGCCAGAGAATTGTCGACGAACCCATGGCAATATTTATCAACGCCGACATCAAAACTCCAAGAGTAAAGAAACGCTTGACGTTGGCATGGTCAGCCAAAAAACCGTTAGTGAATTTGCCGAATGCATAAGCGTACAGCAAGGCCGAACCGACATTTCCAAGGTCCATCGCCGTGAAAATCCCGGCATCCAGAATTGGCTTTTCGACCATATTCAGCGCCAGTCGCAACGTATAGGCAATACCGTATCCGACTGAAATGGCCAGCATTCCAGACAGACGATACTTTTTGAACATTCGATTGACTTTATCCTGATCCTAAATCAGGGGTTTCTCTTCTCCGGTGGCAAAGAATTTCAGGAATTTATTCATTCATCTGCCTCACAAATCTGTTCAGGGTTTGATGACTAATTTCATCGCTTGCTTCGGAACCTGAGTCATAGTTTCCAAATCCAGTCCTAATTTTCTGAAAGAGCCGACGCCTTGTTCAATCGGGATGACCTCGGTGAAGAAATTACTTAAGTCCAATTTCTTTGTCTGTAACAACTTGATCGCCGGCAACATCGTAT
>JBAZPA010000127.1:0-4540 GCA_041648435.1 archaeon | reverse complement strand
TATCGGATGAAATCATAAAATGTTGCTCTGTAATGGAGAAGGAGGTAGAGATATGAGAAGTAGTATCCGCGCGCATTCTCTTATCGTTACTTATATTGTGCATCCTTTAATTCCTGATATGCAGTAGTGCCTTTGATTTTTTCATTATCTTTAGCATAATCGAAGGCGGTTTTGCCTTCGTTGTTTTTTAATTTTCTATTAGCGCCGGATTTTAACAGGATAGTAATCACCTCAGGATTTTCATTATAACCGGCAGCCAACATAAGAGGAGTCATTCCATTGGCAGCCTGATCATTGACATTTGCACCAGCCTTGATTAAAGCCGCGACAACCTTAGGATTTTGATTGTTATGGACGGCGATCATTAAAGGGGTCCAATTAGAACTCCGATAATTGACTATCGCTCCAGCCTTGATTAAAGCCATAATCACCTCAGGATTTTGATTTCTACCGGCGGCGAACATTAAAGGAGTCCATCCATCAGAATCCCGTTCATTGACATTTGCTCCTGCCTTGATTAAAGTTGTAATTATTTCAAGATTTTGATTCAAAAAGATGGCGATTATCAGTGGAGTCATTCCATCAGAAGTGCACTCATTGACATTCGCTCCCGCACCTATTATAGTTGTAATCACGTCAGGATTTTGATTGTTATTGAGGGCAAGCGCTAGAGGAGATGCTCCTTCATAATCCCGATCATTTATATTTGCACCCGCTTTAATTAATAACGTAATCACCTCAGGATTTTGATTATAACGAGCTGCAAATATTAAAGAGGTTCTATCATCAGAATCCTGTATGTTGACATTCGCTCCTGCTTTAATTAAATCCCCTACCAACTCGGATTTTTCACTGTTATGCACGGCTAACATCAACGGAGTTTTTCCTTCGGAATCCTGATCATTTATATGAGCACCCGCGTTGATTAAAGTTTTCATCACTTCGGGATTTTTATTGGATACAGCAAGTATTAGAGGTGTCTCTTCATTAGAATTTTTCTGATTAATGCTTGCGCCTGCGTTTATTAACGCCATGACTACTTTAGGATTTTGGTTATAAGCAGCGGCCAACATAATAGGAGTCCAATTGTGACAATTCTGTACATTGATTTTTGCTCCTACTTTAATTAAAGTAGTAATCATTTCAGGGTTTTTATTGTAACCGGAAGCAAACATTAATGGAGTCCATCCATTAGAGTCCTGCTGATTAACATTTGTGCCCGCGTTTATTAAAGTCATAACAATCTGTGGATTTCGATTAAAATGAGCGGCGAGTATTAGAGGGCTCCAATCATGAGAACTTCCATCATCCCAATTATCAAAATTCCAGCTATCAAAATTTATTTCACCAGAAATCAGTTCATTAACATTCGCACCTGCACTTATTAAATCTATAATTACATTAGGGTTTTGATTATAAGCTGCTGCGAACATTAGAGGCGTTCGTTTAAGACAGTCTCGGTCATTGACATTCGCTCCCGCTTTGAATAAAACTGATATCACCTCAGGTTTGTTATTAATAACAGCGTACACTAAAGGAGTCCACCCATCATAATCTTTTTCGTTGACATTCGCTCCCGCTTTGATTAAAGCTGTAATCACTTCAGGATTTTGAATATTAGCGGCTATCATCAAAGGAGTACGCGGAGGAGTATTTCCTGTGGTATCCCGATATGTGACATCCGCGCCTGCTTTTATTAGTGCTATTATTACTTCGGGATTTTTATTGTTACCTGCAGCATACAATAGCGGAGTTTTTTCGTGATAATCCCGATCATTGACATTGGCTCCACTCTGGATTAATGCCTTGATAACCTCAGCATTTTGATTATGCTCGGCGGCAAACATCAAAGGGGTCATTTCTTCAGAATCCCGTTCATTGACATTTGCTCCTGCCTCTATTGCTTTTTGAACTTCTTCAAGTGTTCCATTGGATGCAATATCAAAAAAACTTTTACTCATATAAAACCTCCCTTTGGTCAATCCTTATGGTGTATTTTCCAGAGATTCGCCATTGATTAACTATAAACCCCTTTGCATTGATCTGGCAATCTGTAATCATCAAAAGACTGTTAACTACACTGAACCGGCTTTCCACTAATCTCTAATACAACGAACTGAGAAACCATACTGCTTATAGTTGCCGTAACGGGTCACGCTTGAACTGTTGTAACCCAGACTCCAAGCCCACGCACCGTAACTACTACTGCCTGTAGCCGACCACCAAGAACCGTAGCCGCCAATGGCGCCGTATGTACCATCGATGTAACGGTCGCCGCCGGGCAAAGCGGAAAAACCACTCGCGTTGGTGGCACCCGTATTGGGACTGAACCAATGCGTAATTCCAATTTCTTTCAGGTTGCCACCGGCTACGCTTTCACCCCCCAGATAGTCAACCAATGTTTGCCACTCCGCATCAGTTGGTACATGCCAGCCCGTGGGCGCTATATTGCGACTATCATTTATAGCGTACCAGTTGTATAAACGTCCATAAGTGTCAGCATTTGTTGCATTATTGTCATAATTGCAATAAGCACCAGTATACAGATCATTCCATACTGTCATGTTGGGTATCGCATCGCCATTCCGGTAGTGGGTTACTTTCAGGTTTTCTGCCATCCACCATTGATTACCAATTTTTACTGTTGCATAAACATTGTCATCAATATCAATAACTAACAATGATGAAAGTACCTCGTTTGAATAGGTTGAATTGTTCAGCGAAGTATAGGCTCTTACACGATAGTAATACAACTTATTATAAGTCACTCCTGCATCATCATAGCTGGTCACATTATCGCTGACTTCGGCTATCTGGATGTAACTCCCATCTTCTACTTTGCGCTCAATCGAAAATCCTGTTTCAAAAGTGCAGTTATCCGTCCAGATCAGACGCAAGCTTTGGTCATCAATCGCAGTTGCGTGCAGATTACTCGGTGCCGGGAAAATTGTCGTAGTTGATTTCTCGTTGGAATAGGCAGAATTGTTCAACGATGTATAGGCTCGCACTTGATAGTAATAGTCATTCCCGTAAGTCAACCCGGAATCATTAAAACTGGTTACATTCGCGCCCACCTCTGTGATTTGTGAATAGTTTCTACCTTCTTCCTTGCGCTCGATCCGAAATCCTGTTTCAAAAGTGCAATTATCCGACCATGTCAGGTGAACACTTTGATCATCGAGAGCAGTCGCATCTAAATCGCTCGGTGCAGGAATTACCAGTGTTACAGATTTTTCGTTAGAATAGATTGAATTATTCTGAGAAGTGAATGCCCGCACACGATAGAAATAGTTAGTCCCGTATGTCAAACCGGCATCATCAAAACTGGTTACATTAGCACCGACTTCGGTTATCTGGGTGTAACTACCACTCGCTTCCTTGCGCTCGATCCGAAAGCCTGTTTCAAATGAACAGTTATCCGTCCAGGTCAGACGCACGCTTTGGTCATCAATCGCGGTCGCGTTCAGATTACTCGGTGCCGGGAAAATTGTCGTAGCTGATTTCATGTTTGAACAGGCAGAATTATTCAGCGATGTATAGGCACGTACTTGATAGTAATAGTCCCTCCCGTAAGTCAACCCGGAATCATTAAAACTGGTTACATTCGCGCCTACATTTATAAATGAAGGAAACTCTCCGCCTTCTGTGGAGCACTCAATCGAAAATCCTGTTTCAAAAGTGCAATTATCTGACCATGTCAGGTGAATACTTTGATCATCAAGAGCAATCGCATCTAAATCGCTGGGAGCGGAAATTTCCACTGTGATTAGTTTTTGGTTGGAATAAGCTGAATTATTCATTGAAGCATAAGCTCGTACCCGATAGTAATACTTACTCCCATAAGTCAATCCGGAATCTTCAAAACTGGTCACATTGGCTACGACTTCGGCTATCTGGACGTAACTGCCACCCTCTTCTTTGCGCTCGATCCGGAAACCATCCTCAATTTTACTGTTATCTTGCCATGTCAGAAGAATCTGCGTGTCGCTAACTGTTTGCGCCGATAATTTTGTTGGTGCAAACAGCAACCTTACTGAGACTTTAACCACCGATGTCGTACTCACATTATCGTCAGCATCGTATGCTCTGGCATAAACCAGATGATCCGTGCTATCGGTGAAAGCAGTCACATTCCACGTGTAAACGTAGGGAGACATGATCCATGTCTTGGCAACTTCATTGTCGACGATAAACTCGACCTGAGTGATTCCCTTATCATCAGTGGCGGTGATTTCTACCGAGACCGAATCAATCAAAACCTCATTTTTAACCGGTGATACCAACTTGACTTCGGGTTCGTCAGGTGGTTTAGTTGCGTCCTTTTCGCAATTGACAAAAAGTAAAAAAGACATTGAAAGCGACAGAATCAGAGTTCCCAGCAAAACCTTACGCATTTTCAGCCTCCCGTTTAAGCCAGATTTTAAATCTATTTGATGGAGATTTGCCATTTGTCGAATATTAGCGCATTTTCTTTTATTTGTCAACCAGATTCTTACCAATCTCGTCTCTACGCTCAGCGTTGAGACGCAAATGGTCTGCA
>JBAZPA010000126.1:0-4541 GCA_041648435.1 archaeon | reverse complement strand
GATTTTGACTGGCTTGATAATCTCCGAGACTCAACTGATACATTTGACGTTCAACTCCCTTTTTTAAACAACCCAAATTTACCAAATTCTGAGGTGTTTATGAAGAGGTTTTGCAAAGAATTCTATTGAAGAGTATTCAGGAATGCATTCAAAAGATCAGAAGAAATTTAGAGTACCAATAGCAATAACGATTGCATTATGGTTGATAGGATTAGTCATTCCTATTTTATCAAATTCGTTAATTAAACGCATCGAACCTTGGTTCGCTTATGAATATGTATTCACAATAATGTGGGTATTTATTTTTCTATTAGGGCTCTCAATTTTTTATTATAGGAATTTAATTGACATTATCAATAACCAGCAATTAGATCGAAATCTTCCAACAAATAAAGAACCAGTAGTAACTGATGAGGATACTGAAAAAGATTTTCATAAAGTATTATCAGAATTGACTGGAGATGAAAAAAACATATTAAAACAATACATTGAAAAAGATATAAGGTACCTTCCATTTGGTTGGCACAATGGAACTGTAAGAAGTCTAATGGAAAGAAATATTCTTTTTTTACCATCAGGACCATGGCTTGGATGGAGAGATCCAAGTTTTAGCATCGATCCAACAGTAATGAAAATTTTAAAACAGAACCAGAACTTTTTGAAATAATTCATCATATGCCCTACACCAAAGAACAAGCCCTCACTGAAATTACCAATCTGGTAGCCAACTTCCGCGCCAACGAACAAAGTTTACTCGACGTTGCCGAAGCGCAGATCGAAGCGAACTATATCCGCAAATTGTTCGGATTTCTCAACTGGAATACAGCTAACACCGGCCTTTCCGTGTCGCAGTGGGAGTTTGTCCTTCAACGAACCGACGAAAAAGGCAAGCGTCCCGATTACGTCCTTCAACTCGACGGACAACAACTCCTATTGATGGACGCCAAAAAAGTCAAATATAACATGCACGATCCGCGCTGGATGTGGCAGATTTATTCCTACGCATATTCGACACAAAACCAGACCCCGTCACGAAAAATTGACTTTGCGCTGTTGACCGACTTTCAGGAGTTCGTTCTATTGGATTGCACGCTTTACGCCACCGATCCGAAAGCCCTGACCAACTTCCGTGTTCTCGATTGGTCGTGCGATGACTATGTGAATCATTTTGATACGCTTTGGGAACTTCTTGAACGGGAGAATATGCGCGCCGCCGCAAATGTGCGGAACTCAGAGAATCCAACGGGCTTATGGTCGCGTCTTCTCTCGCCCAAAAAGGTCAAGGCAAATCGCATCCCGCCCGACAAAGCCTTCCTGTTCGAAATGGACGACGAGAAAACGGGTTGGCGTGTACGGCTGGCAAAGGACATGAAGAAGCACAATCCGTCAGCGGACGGCGCGCTGATTACCGCCGCCGTGCAACTGCTCATCAACCGCCTGATTTTCGTTAAGGCGCTCTCCGACCGCGAGATTGAAGACGACTATTTAATGCAAATCGCCGAACAAATCGAAAAATCCGGACTTGCTCCCAATGATAATGATTGGTTCAACGCCTGCCGGGATATTTTTTCCAAATTAAACCAGTTTTACAACGGCAGTATCTTTGAGCCACGGCCGGAATTGGAAGCCGTGACCGTTTCCAACAAGGTCGTCCGCGAAGTCATCCGCAATCTGCAACCGGAAAACTCGCCTTACAACTTTGCAGTTTTACCGATCGAAATCCTCGGCACGATCTATGAGCGATTCTTGGGGCGTGTGTACGCGCTACCGAAGCGCGGGTAAAGATTGAAGAAAAACCCGAAGTCCGCAAGGCGGGCGGCGTTTACTACACACCGCAATACATCGTCGATTATATTGTTCAGAACACGGTTGGCAAACTACTGTCCGGTTGCAAGAACCCCGACGAAGTCGCTAAACTCAGAATCCTCGACCCCGCCTGCGGAAGCGGCAGTTTTCTCCTCGGCGCTTACTCGGCTCTCATCAAATGGCATGAATCATGGTATGCCGACAAGGAACGCCTCACCCAACGCGACCGATCTGCCGCCTATTTCGACAGCGATGGCAGAGTCCGACTGACTGCCAAACTCAAACACCAAATCCTGCTGAATAATCTTTTCGGCGTGGACATCGATGCGCAAGCCGTGGAAGTCACCCGCTTCTCCCTTTCCCTCAAAGCGCTGGAAGACACAAGGCGCGATGAACTGCGCGAAGAAATGACCTTATTCAAACAGGCAGTCTTACCCGATCTGCGCAACAATATCAAGTGCGGCAACAGCCTGATTGGTTCGGATTATTTCGCCGGTAAGATGTTCATCGACAAAGACGAATTGCTCCGCATCAGACCCTTTGATTGGGAACAGGAATTTCCGGAAATATTCTCTCGCAAAGACGCAGAGAGCGCAAAGGGTTTTGATGCGGTAATTGGAAATCCGCCGTATATCCCAATATTTGATTTGGATAAGCAACTACTGAAATTTTTTGCTAATAAATATAAGTTTTATAATAAACGTTATGACTCGTACGCTCTTTTTATTGAGAGGATTCTTAATGACATAATTAAAAAAGATGGTTATTTGGGATATATCATCCCATCAAGTCTTCTGAACAACATTGCATTTATCGGAATTCGTAAATATATCATCGATAACACTGCATTGACTGAAATTTGTCTTTTAGGTGGAAAAGTATTCATTGGAGTAAATAAAGATACAATGACTTTGTTACTTAAAAAATCTCAGATGAATCAAACTGGGTTAGTAAATATCACATTTTATAACTCTACAAATAGTGATTGGGGGGGAAAAGAAAAACATATTATCATTGCACAGGAAAAACTAATAGTAGATGATGAGTTCAGGCTAGTTGATACAGACATATCAATAGTTCTAAGTAAAATAACTAATAATTTCGACGTAATTCGCCTTGATTCGATTTGTACAACATACCAAGGAATTGTAACGGGCTCTGATGAAGTATTCGTTGTACCTAATGCTGAAGTTAATACTTTCAATTTAACGGAAAAACGCTATCTACGAGAATTTCTTTTCGGATCAGATATTGGGAGATATATAACTCCTGTTGCAGCACAAAGAATTATATATCTTACACGATCCGATAAGATTATTGATATGCCGAATTTTGATACTCGTATCGGTAAGAAAAAAGAAGTGTTAAAGAAACGGCGTGAAACCCTTAAAGGTGTCGTACCATGGTATGCTCTGCACTGGCCGAGAGATTACAAGATTTTTGAGAAACCCAAAATTCTTGTGCAAGGTATTCGAAATCTTACTTTGAAACGTCGGATCGTTGCTACTTATGATGATTCAGGAGCTTATGCTGGAGTCAACCTATGCATAATCAATATTCAATCGTCTTCTCAATATAACATGAAGTATCTATTGGGAATAATCAATTCAAATTTAGTCAATTTTCTTTTCAGAAATCGCTTTGTAGATCATCGAATAAAGAATATATATCTCGATTTGACCCCCATACACCGCATCAACTTCTCCGACCCCGCCGACAAATTGCGTCATGACAAGATGGTGAACCTCGTCGAATCCATGCTTTCGCTTCACAAACTCAAAGCATCAGTGAAGACGCAGACCGAGCAGGATCAAATCCAGCGGCAGATAACCGCCACCGACCGAGAAATCGATATTCTCGTCTATGAATTATATAATTTGACGCCGGAAGAGATTGCCATCGTCGAATCGTAAAACACGGCATGCCGTGTCTCTACAACATTCACCGTTGCGTCAGATTCTCAAATCTGACGTAGAGTTTTGTCTAGCACAAGGCATCGATGAAAATTATCAATGAAACCATCGGATTTAAGAATCTGACCTTGAATAAAATAATTCTTCCTTTTAGTATTTGGTAACTACCTTTAAGCAAAATAAATCTTCCTTTTAGCATTCGGCAACGACCTTTGGATAAAATATTTCCTTCCTTTTTGCCTTGATTACTCTCCTTGAATAAAATAATTCTTCCTTTTGGTGTTTGGAAACGACCTTTAAGCAAAATAATTCTTCCTTTTAACATTCGGCAACAACCTTTGAATAAAATATTTCCTCCCCTTCTGCCTTGATTACTCTCTATGAATAAAATAATTCTCTCCTTTACTGATTGGCAACAACCTTTGGGTAATAAAATTCTTTCTTTGTCTCTTTAGGGAACACTTTGTTATGGAAACCAGTTTCCGACTTGAGCGACAGTGAAAGGCTAAACTGGTTTTGATCTTACATCAGATAACCTAAAACCAGTTTGTCCCGAAGTCTCGGGATGAAAACTGGTTTTGGATAACATTAAATGGTTTGAATCGGTCGATTAGGTTGAATATGTCCGGTAACCTAACGCCTGTCGCCCGAAACCCGCAACCAGCGCTCCGCTTGGCAATTGTTTCTCTCGCTCTGCTGACTTAAATTTCTGCCAGTATGACAGACTTTAAATTAAATACGAATTTTGAACCGACCGGCGATCAGCCGCAGGCGATTGCCGAACTGACCGCGGGCCTCCGTCGGGGAGATCCGTTTCAAACC